>QHTS01000148.1 GCA_003220905.1 Gemmatimonadota bacterium
CCAGCGTTGCCGCTGGCTCGCGCTCTGGTGAAGCGAACGCGCTTCTTGAGCATACAGATGGGCGGACTCGACATAGTCGATCGGTACCCCGGCGGTCGTGAGCCGCGCGTATAACTCCCAATCCTCGCTGAGGGAGAATGCATTCCAAGGATGCGCCGCGAGCACGCCAGCGCCGATGCACATCCCCGCGCTGACCGGGACGTTGAAGCCTGCCCGGCGCTTCAGACGGAAGGAGATCCGATAGGTCGCGGCGGCAATCACCGCCGCCATCCGTGTCAGCGCGTTTTCCCGCCGATTGTAGACATCGTTGTAGGGTTGGACAACCCTGTCGCGCAGCGGGTTTGCGGTGGCCAACGCCCGGGCGAATCCCTGGTCCACCGTCGCGTCCGCGTCGATGATCACCACGCCGTCGTATTGGTGCGTCGCCAGCTGGGGGAGCGCCCAGGCGATGGCACGTGGCTTGCCTGGCTGAGTGGGGTCGTGGCGCTCCAAGCACTGCGCGCCCGCCGCCCGGGCGAGCGTCGCCGTGCGATCCCTACAGTTGTCCGCGATGACCGTCACGTCGTAGAGTGCTCGCGGATAGTCCAGGCTGGTCAGAGAGCGCAGGCACGATTCGATGAGCAGCTCCTCGTCATGTGCCGGGACGATGAACAGGATCTTCGGGGGTCGCGCGGGCCGCCGCACATGCGGACGGCGTCCCAGGGCGATGCGAACCAGGCTGTTCAGATCCGACACGGTCGGCAACAGCAAGACAGCCGCGACGAGTCCCAGGAAGACGCTCAGAACGACCATGGTGCACTCGGGTGGGTGCGCGGGGCGGGCCGGAGCTGGAGCGTCGATTTTCGGAGCCCGACGATCAGAGCGAGCAGCACGAACAGCAAGTCACGGTACGCCAGCGACAGGAAGAACCCTCCGACCACGTATCCAAGGAGCGAGGCGGTGAGCGCCTGCGCCAGTTGTGCCGGTGGGGTGCTATGCTCCCCGGCGGTGCGGGCCGGATTGCCTCGCCCGACCTCCCGCAGGGCGCGGAACGCGCTGCTCAACATGAGAACGAAAAACAGCAGCCCGGGCACCCCCAGCTCGGCTCCGACTTGAACGAAACTGTTGTGCGCCTGCAGCCACTTTATGCCCTTCCCGGAGGGCGTCGTGCGGATGAGGGGTGAGATCGTTCCCTCTGCCGTGGGAAAGTTGCCTGCCCCGACGCCCAGGACAGGATGCTGCATCATGTACCCCAGGCCGCGTTTCCAGACCTGCACGCGGCCCTCCTTACCGGTGACGTTGTAGTCGTCTTTCGGCTGGACGATCGTGCTCATCTTCTCCCAGTAGGTATCGGTCGCCGTGGCGGCAAACACGAGCGTCAGAACGGCGGTGATCAATACACGCCAGCGGACGCGGATCGCTTGGTAGCGCAGCAGGAGAAACGCGCCGACGGCGAGTAGCGCGAGGAAGCCCCCCCGGGACCCTGCCCAGATGAACCCCACGGCCAGCAGCGCTGCAGCCGTCGCCCCCGCGAGACGGCGCCACAGCTGCCCTCGCCGGACGACGAAGTAGACGGCGAGCGGGAGTGCCATCACCGCGAGCGTGGCGAAATCGTTGGCGTCGTAGTAGTAGAGCGAGGCCAGGCGCCACTGGTCGCCGCTGACGGAGAAGCGGGAGAGTACAACGCCGGCATAAGTGCCCGCGGCAACGAGATACGCGAACGTCAGGCGCTCTACGTCCAGAAACCCGCGTGGCGCGGCGGCTACCACGACGAACATCATGGCCGCCTTGCCGAACTCGTCGGTGAACTCCTGAAATGCGCCGCCGGGCCAGAGCGCACCGGGGATCGAGAACGCCATCCAGAGCGCGAGCCCGAGCACGCAGCGCGTCGTCCGGAGGCGCAAGATGGGCCCCAACCGCCTTGCCCGGCTGCCGTCCAGCAGGTAGAGCACGAGCGCGAGACCGGCGGTCGTGAGGGCCAGGCGAAATGGCTCGAGCACGGAGAACAACTGGTGCACGCGGCCGACCACCGTGAGCACGTACCCCGTGAGGCAGATCATGAGAAGATCCCAACGCCGGTCCTTCGCGGCGGCCCCCGGTCCCAAGGACGTGGCCGCGTCGAGGGCGCGCAGGTCGCCGATGGTGCGGTTCACAGCTGCGGCTGGGGCTCGAGCGCCGCAGCCGGCGACTCCGGCTGCGCGGCCGCCTGGAGTACGCGGGCGGACAGCGTTGTGTCGTAACGCCGCGGCCGGAAGATCGACCATACCGCCAGCCGGGACGGAATGCGCAGCGTGGCGAGGCCTAGGCCGACACGCGCCGCCGTGAACAACAGGGCGAACAGCGAGATGGGCAGCCAGACCATACGTCCCCGCCAACCGTGGGAGTGGAAGCGCTGGAGCAGCCGCTGACGCGTGGAGATCGCGGGATCGATGAGGTTCAGGACCGGTGGGGCCTCCGGGAAGCGCGCGGCGCACCACGCCACGACCGCCGCCGCGCGACCCACCTCGCACACGGCGAACGGCAGGCCGGGCCGGCCGAACCCGAGATGCCAGGGCCCGAACAACCGCCGGCCCACGAGGCCCGGCATGTCGGGGTTGGTCCAATCGACGAGCGCCGCCGGGCGGAGCACACGGGTCTCGATGCCCAGCCTCGCGGCTTCCGCGGCTACGAGGCGCTCCGCCTCGGTCTTCCCCCAGGAATAGGACCCGAATTGCCGCGCATCGGGGGCGGCGAGCGGGGTGTCCTCGTTCTGACGCTCCCACGGCGTGCGCGGCGGGCGCAGCACCGACAGGCTGCTCACGTACACGAGGCGCGCAACCCCGGCGGCGCTCATGCCCTCCAGCACATGGCGCGTCGCGTCGATGGTATTGCGCTGGTGACCGTCGTAGCCGCCCGAGGTATCGACCGCCGCGTGCACCACGACGACGGCGCCGGCGAACGTCCCGGGCGGCACGGGACGGCCGAGATCGAGCGCGCGCCACTCGTGGACGTTCGGATCCTCCGTGTCGGGAGCCCGCGTGATGCCGCGCACGCGGAACCCACGTCGCACGAGCTCGCGGGTGATCTCCTTGCCGAAGAAGCCCCGCGCGCCCGTGACTACCGCCAGCGGGACGCCCGGGGGAGACTCGTGTGGCGCCGCGCGCCGCGCGGCCGCGCGCTGCGCCGCGCTCCGCACGTTGGCGGCGAGCTCCGCGTAGACGGCCGTCACGCGGGCCAGATGGTCCGGCGACAACGGCGACGGGCCGCCGCCCGCGACGGCCGCGTAGAAATCGTCGATCAGCTCCGCGAGCCCGGGATAGTCCCCGCCGCGCACCACGTGGCGCACGACGCCCATGGTTCCACGAATCGCCGTCTGCCAGCCTTCGAGCAACGGGTTCGCCGCCTTCTCCAGCGGCCCAGTGCCGGGATTGGCCGCGCCCACGACGCTCGTGCGGATGAAGTCGGCGACCAGCATCCCCCCCGTGCCCGAGACGGACAATGTGGACGCCACCGGTCGGGCCCGGAGGCTTACCGAGAGGCGCCCGTACGCCCCGTTCGCCAGCGTGTAGAGCGGATGCGGCAAGATGTCGAGGAGGTGCGCCGCGAGGGCCTTCGGGCCCGCGCGCTCCGGGATCAGCCCCACCGGACGGAACGCGAAATGGCTGTCCACTCGCGCGACGGGGCCGAGCGCCGGAATGCGGCTGCGGAGCGCCAGGTACGCCGGATCGCGCAGCTGCTGGTGTCCGGCGCAGACCAGCCGGTCGCGGTCCCGCGCGAGCGCGAGCAGCTCGCGCGCTTCGGATTCGATCTCGACGAACGGCTTTTCGACGTACACGTGCGCCTCAGCGAGCAGCGCCTGGCGGGCCGGGGCGAAGTGCATGCCCGCAGGCGTGCAGACGTGGACGACATCGGGATTGACGTCCCGCAGGAGCTCCGCCAGCGAGCCATACGGAACGGCGCCCGCCAGCTCGGCGAGCCCGCTGGCGGATGCCTCCGACGTATCGCACACCGCGGCTACCACATGAGGCGTGGGCACGCGCCGGAGGGCGTGGACATGGAGCCGGGCCATCCGCCCGGCGCCGACGAATGCGACGCGGAGCGGACCGCGAGTGGTTGGTGGAGTGGTCACGCACGCCGGTCATTGCAAGACCGACGCCAGGGCAGAGTGGTGCCAGGAGGCTGCGCGGTGTTGCGCGCGCGCTACACAGCGCTGCGTGGCATGCCGCACGGCCCACGGGCACGGTTCTGTCAGCACGGTTTCGCGCACACATGCGGATTCTCATCACGGACGGAAACGAGCGGAGTGCGCTCGCGGCGGCCCGCTCGCTGATCGCAGCCGGTCACGAGGTGCACGTGGCTTCCCGGCGGCGCTGGTCGCTCGCCGGCGCATCCCGCGGCGCGCGCGCCTGCCGGTTGCAGGCGGATCCGTTGTGCGATCCTTGCGCCTACGCCCGGGAGGTGGGCAGCCTGATCGACCGACTCGCGATCGACATGGCCCTTCCGGTCACGGATGCCTCGGTCGAGGCTTTGCTCGAGCATCGGAACGCGCTTCCCTCGCGAGTCCACCTGCCGTTTCCCGACCTGGCTGCCTACCGGCGCGCCTCGGACAAGGCGGAGATGCTGGAGGTCGCCCGCACGGCCGGGCTCGCCGTGCCGCCCACGCGCGTGCTCGAGACGCGGGCCGCGGGCGAGCGGCTGTCGGGGCCCGAGTTCTTCCCCGCCGTCGTCAAGCCGCACCGCTCGGTGATTCCTGCGGACGGCCAAGGCGGCGCGCGGCGCAAGGTCGGCGTTTCGCACGTCGCCGACGCCGCAGCGTGTCGGGCGGCTCTGGCCGGGCTGCCGGACGGGGCGTTTCCGGTCTTGCTGCAGCAGCGTGTGCATGGGCCGGGCGAAGGGTTGTTCGCGCTGCGCTGGAACGGCCGGATGGTAGCCACGTTCGCCCATCGGCGGCTGCGGGAAAAGCCGCCGGAGGGCGGAGTCAGCGTGTACCGCGAGAGCATCGCGCCACCCGTCGAGCTGGTTGCTGCGGGCACGACGCTGCTCGCGCGGCTGGGCTGGCAGGGCGTCGCGATGATCGAATGCAAGCGAGACCTCGCGACGGGGCGCTTCGTCTTCATGGAGGTGAACGGCCGGCTATGGGGCTCGCTGCAGCTCGCGATCGACGCCGGCGTGGACTTCCCCGCGCTGCTCGCCGGCTGCGCGTTCGGGTCCCCCGTTGTCCCGGCCGCCGGCTATCGCGTCGGTGTGCGCAGCCGCTGGTTCTGGGGGGATGTCGACCATCTGTACCTGCGGCTGCGGGACGGCAACGGAGCAGGAGGAGGAAAGGGGCGTCTGGCCGCGGTGCGCGACTTTCTCCGCTTCCGTCCGGGCCCCGATCGGGAAGAGGTCTGGCGCTGGCGGGACCCGGCGCCCTTTCTGCTCGAAACACTGACCCGGCTTGGTCTGGCGGGCTGAGCGCCCCGCCGGTCACCCCCGGATCGTCTGCAGGAACGCCCAGAATTCCCGCACGCGTGCGCGGTGCATACCGTACAGCACGAGGCCGTAGGTAGCAACCCCGGCCAGTCCTTGCGTCGCGAGGTGGAGACCGGCAGGCCAGGTCGCTGGAGTGGCCGCCCGGACGCCCAACACGATCGCGGCCATGATGAGGGTCGCCCCCGCGGCCGGTGAGAGCGCCCGCGCGTATCCGCCCAGCGTCATGCCGGTGACGCGAAGCACCTGCCGGAGGAACATCGGCAACACGCACACTGGATACCCGATCACCCACGCCAGAGCCACGCCCGCCGTGCCCCACCGGGTCCCGGCGTAGAACAGGATCGGCATGATGAGCGCGGCGGCGATCGTGAACTGCATGTTCCGCTTGGCGTGCCCGGTCGAGACGATAATCTGCGGCAAGAGCGGGGTGACCGATCGCAGCGCCGCTGAGAGAGCCAGAAACCGGAGCGGGACGATCGCCGGTCGCCAATGGTCCCCCAGCAGCGCGAGCACGAAAACGTCCGCCACGAGCGCGAGCCCGACAGCCGCCGGGAAGGTGATGAAGGCGAGGCCCTCGGTGAGATGTCGGAGGTAGCGTTGCAGCGCCAGCCGGTCGTGTTGCACCGCCGAGAACACCGGTCCCGTCACCCCCATCACGAGTGCGGTCACGCGCTCGATGGGAATACTCGAGATCTGCCACCCGAAGGTGTAGCCGCCCAGGGGGGCCTTCCCGAGGACACGTCCCACCACCGCGAAATCGGCGTTGCTGTAGAGGTACCAGGCGATGCGCGCGACCACGACGTGCCAGCCGAACGTGACCGCTCCAGCGATCGTGGCGAAGTCACGCGGCCACGCGATGCGGTGCGGGCGCCACCAATTGACGAGGATGGTGCTGGCGGTGCGTCCCACGAGCGGTCCGAGGACGAGGGCCCAATAGCGGAAGCCCAGAAGAGCGAGCGCCAGCGTCCCGCAGGTGGTGAGGAGCGCCTCGGCGCCGTCCGTCCAGGCCAGCTTTCGAAAGTCCAGGTCCTTCGCGAGTAGCGCGCGGGGCAACACTTGGAACGCGCCCGTGATGAAGGTCAGGCTGAAGACGGTGATGAGCCACCGCACGGTCGGCTCCCCGAAGAACTGCGCCACCGGCCCTGCGAGGAGAGCCGAGAGTGCCACGAACCCCAGTCCCAGGAGGAAGGACAGCCCACCCAGACGGGCGATCTGGCTTTCGCCGAGGTCGCGACGCATGACGATGACGGTGCCCAGCCCGAACTCGTTGACGAGTTGTGCGAGCCCCAGGTAGACGAGGGCCATCGCGACCAGTCCGTAGTCGGTTGGGGCGAGCAGATGGGCCACGACGAGTGTGGAGGCCCAACTGAGCACCTGGGTGGCCCAGCGCATCGCTCCGGTCCAGGCGATCCCCCGCAGGAGCGAGCGGTCGAGCTCGCGCGTGGCGGCGTCTTGCGGCGTCGACGCGAGATCCGGAGGTGCGTCGAGGGCGACGCGCGCGGATTCGCTCACGGCGGGGTCTCCGGCGGCTCGCCGACGAGCGCCGGGGCCTTGGTGTGCAGCGCCCGGGTCGGGTGGTAGGGGGCCACGCCTGGCGGCTCCAGGTAGATGCGGTGCCAGGTGGAGAAGCATAGCAGCGCCCAGAGGATGCCCTCGCGATTGTGCCGGCGCGAGAAGTGGTCGGCGAGGAGGCGGGGGAGCGCCTCCGGATCGAAGTACCCGAGGCGGCGGGTCCGACCCGCGGACAGCTCGTCCTCGAGAAGCGGGCGAAGCTCGCGCCGCAGCCACGCGGCCGTCGGGCCGACGAACCCCCGCTTGGGGGCCTGGAAGTGCCCGCGGGGCAGGCGCGCAGCGAGCGCGCGCCGCAGCAGGTGCTTGTGCTCCCAGCGGCCGACCTTCAGGCGGGTGGGCAGCGGGAACACCTTTTCGACGAGTTCATGGTCCACGAACGGCACACGAATCTCGAGCGAGTGAGCCATCGACAGCCGGTCCGACAGCGCGAGAATGTCGTCCGCGAGATACGTGCGATAGTCGAAATAGAGCGCGGCGGCGAGCGCGTCGCGCGCCGGTCCGTCGCGGTGCAGGCGACGGAAATGATTGCGCGCGGAGTCGCCGCCGATCGCCCCGCGCAGATCGGGAGCGTACAGCGGGCGACGCACGGCGTCGTCGGCCCGGCTGAGCAGATCGAGATAGCGCTCCGCCGTGCCCGCGTCGCCGACCCGGAGGAACCGCTTGAGGCGATCGATGGTGAGGCCGCTCCCGGCGGAGTCCGGAAGGAGCTGGGCGACGCGCGCGGCGGCCCGGCGGAGCGCGCCCGGCAGCCGGGCGTAGCGCTCCGCCGCCACGAGGCCGAGGTGGCGCCGATACCCGGCGAACAGCTCGTCGCCGCCGATGCCGGTGAGGGCGACTTTGTGGGAGCTGCCTACGGCCTGTGAGAGCGCCCACGTCGGGATGGCGGAGTCATCGGCGTGCGGCTCGTCCAGCGCGCGCACGATGGGCTCGAACGTGTCCCGCACATCCGGGGTGATATCCACCACGTTCAACCGGACGCCGTAGCGCGACGCCAGCTGTCGCGCCAGCTCCGTCTCGTCCGCCGCGGCCGCGCCGGAGCCGAAGTAGCGCGCGGTGAACGCTTGTGGTACGGCGTCCGCTCCCTGGGCGGCGAGGGCCATGCTCGCGACGACCGCCGATGAGTCGAGCCCTCCCGAGAGAAAGGCCGCGACCGGGACGTCGCTGATCAGGTGGGCGGCGACGGACTCGTCCAGCCATTCGAGCACGTGGCGTTCGGGCTCGGGCGGAGCCGCGGCGGCGTGCCGCGGCAGGTCCCAGTACTGGTGGATCTGGAGCTCCCCGCTGGGGCGCCACATCAGCCAATGGCCCGGCGGGAGCTTGCGCACATCGCGGAACGGGCTCGCAGGAGCCGGGATGTAGCCCAGCTGGAAGTAGGCATCGAGCGCCTCCCAGTCGAGCTCGCGCCCCGTCAAACCCCCAGCCACGAGCGCCTTCAGCTCGGACGCGAAGGCGAGTCCCCACGGTGTGACCACATAGTAGAGGGGCTTGATGCCGAAGCGATCCCGCGCGAGGCACAGCGACCGATGCTCCGAGTCCCAGACGGCGAAGGCGAACATGCCACGCAGTCGCTCCACCGCGGCCGGGCCTGCCTCCTCGTACAGGTGCACGATGGCTTCGGTGTCGGAGGCCGTCCGGAACCGGTGCCGGCGCCGCGCCAGGTCCGCGCGCAGCTCGCGATAGTTGTAGATCTCGCCGTTGAAGACGATGACCTTGGAGCCGTCCTCGTTCGCGATCGGCTGGCGCCCTCCTTCCAAGTCGATGATGCTCAGCCGGCGCATGCCGAGGCCGACCTGCCCCGAGACGAAAAGTCCTTCGTCGTCGGGCCCACGGTGGCGAATGGCCCGGCACATCGTCCGGATCACTCCCGGCTCGACGGGCTGCTCCAGATCGCGGTGAACGACGCCTACGATGCCGCACATACGAGCGCGGGCTCCTCGGTGACGCGGGGCGGCGCCCCGGTAATTCCCTCGAGCGCGGTGAACAACCGATCCGCCTGCGCGCGTCGGCCGTAGTGCTCGTTCACGCATAGCCGCACCGGCCGCTCACCTCGCTGGTGCTGGAGATAGCGCAGGTGGAGCAGCGCGGCGAGCGTGTCCGAGGCGTCGGGCGACACGACGTCGGCGCCGCTGGCGCGGAGCAATTGCTCCGTGGCGCTCCCGAATTCCGCGAGCACCAGCAGCCATGCATCGAAGCGCATGTAGTCGAAGATCTTGGCCGGGATCGCCATGTCCGAATCTTGCGGCAGGATCGCGAGCACTGCCGCGCGCGACAGGAATTCCAGCGCCTCACGTCTTGGCCGCGGCGCGAACGTCCGGACGAACGGTCCGATGCCCTCCTCTCGCGCGATCCGCTCGATCCCCACGCCGTCGAAGCTTTCCACGTTCCCCATCAGCTCGATCGCGAAGTCGTGAGGCGTGAGGCGGCGCTCCTTGATCACGCGCGCCGCGGCGCGTGCTTGTGCTCCCAGCGGCCGACCTTCAGGCGGGTGGGCAGCGGGAACACCTTTTCGACGAGTTCATGGTCCACGAACGGCACACGAATCTCGAGCGAGTGAGCCATCGACAGCCGGTCCGACAGCGCGAGAATGTCGTCCGCGAGATACGTGCGATAGTCGAAATAGAGCGCGGCGGCGAGCGCGTCGCGCGCCGGTCCGTCGCGGTGCAGGCGACGGAAATGATTGCGCGCGGAGTCGCCGCCGATCGCCCCGCGCAGATCGGGAGCGTACAGCGGGAGACGCACGGCGTCGTCGGCCCGGCTGAGCAGATCGAGATAGCGCTCCGCCGTGCCCGCGTCGCCGACCCGGAGGAACCGCTTGAGGCGATCGATGGTGAGGCCGCTCCCGGCGGAGTCCGGAAGGAGCTGGGCGACGCGCGCGGCGGCCCGGCGGAGCGCGCCCGGCAGCCGGGCGTAGCGCTCCGCCGCCACGAGGCCGAGGTGGCGCCGATACCCGGCGAACAGCTCGTCGCCGCCGATGCCGGTGAGGGCGACTTTGTGGGAGCTGCCTACGGCCTGTGAGAGCGCCCACGTCGGGATGGCGGAGTCATCGGCGTGCGGCTCGTCCAGCGCGCGCACGATGGGCTCGAACGTGTCCCGCACATCCGGGGTGATATCCACCACGTTCAACCGGACGCCGTAGCGCGACGCCAGCTGTCGCGCCAGCTCCGTCTCGTCCGCCGCGGCCGCGCCGGAGCCGAAGTAGCGCGCGGTGAACGCTTGTGGTACGGCGTCCGCTCCCTGGGCGGCGAGGGCCATGCTCGCGACGACCGCCGATGAGTCGAGCCCTCCCGAGAGAAAGGCCGCGACCGGGACGTCGCTGATCAGGTGGGCGGCGACGGACTCGTCCAGCCATTCGAGCACGTGGCGTTCGGGCTCGGGCGGAGCCGCGGCGGCGTGCCGCGGCAGGTCCCAGTACTGGTGGATCTGGAGCTCCCCGCTGGGGCGCCACATCAGCCAATGGCCCGGCGGGAGCTTGCGCACATCGCGGAACGGGCTCGCAGGAGCTGGGATGTAGCCCAGCTGGAAGTAGGCATCGAGCGCCTCCCAGTCGAGCTCGCGCCCCGTCAAACCCCCAGCCACGAGCGCCTTCAGCTCGGACGCGAAGGCGAGTCCCCACGGTGTGACCACATAGTAGAGGGGCTTGATGCCGAAGCGATCCCGCGCGAGGCACAGCGACCGATGCTCCGAGTCCCAGACGGCGAAGGCGAACATGCCACGCAGTCGCTCCACCGCGGCCGGGCCTGCCTCCTCGTACAGGTGCACGATGGCTTCGGTGTCGGAGGCCGTCCGGAACCGGTGCCGGCGCCGCGCCAGGTCCGCGCGCAGCTCGCGATAGTTGTAGATCTCGCCGTTGAAGACGATGACCTTGGAGCCGTCCTCGTTCGCGATCGGCTGGCGCCCTCCTTCCAAGTCGATGATGCTCAGCCGGCGCATGCCGAGGCCGACCTGCCCCGAGACGAAAAGTCCTTCGTCGTCGGGCCCACGGTGGCGAATGGCCCGGCACATCGTCCGGATCACTCCCGGCTCGACGGGCTGCTCCAGATCGCGGTGAACGACGCCTACGATGCCGCACATACGAGCGCGGGCTCCTCGGTGACGCGGGGCGGCGCCCCGGTAATTCCCTCGAGCGCGGTGAACAACCGATCCGCCTGCGCGCGTCGGCCGTAGTGCTCGTTCACGCATAGCCGCACCGGCCGCTCACCTCGCTGGTGCTGGAGATAGCGCAGGTGGAGCAGCGCGGCGAGCGTGTCCGAGGCGTCGGGCGACACGACGTCGGCGCCGCTGGCGCGGAGCAATTGCTCCGTGGCGCTCCCGAATTCCGCGAGCACCAGCAGCCATGCATCGAAGCGCATGTAGTCGAAGATCTTGGCCGGGATCGCCATGTCCGAATCTTGCGGCAGGATCGCGAGCACTGCCGCGCGCGACAGGAATTCCAGCGCCTCACGTCGTGGCCGCGGCGCGAACGTCCGGACGAACGGTCCGATGCCCTCCTCTCGCGCGATCCGCTCGATCCCCACGCCGTCGAAGCTTTCCACGTTCCCCATCAGCTCGATCGCGAAGTCGTGAGGCGTGAGGCGGCGCTCCTTGATCACGCGCGCCGCGGCGCGGAACAGCGTCCGCGGGTCGCGATCGAAGTAGATCGTACCGGCGTACCCGATGGTGAAGCGCCGCGACGGGCGGCTTGGCGACACCGGCTCGTCGTCGAACCCGTTCGGGACTGCAATGATGCGGCTGGCGGCCGCTCGATACACGCCCCGCAGGACGTTGCGCAGCGACTCGGTGTTGGCGACGACCAGCGCCGCTTGCGCCACGGCGCGGCGCTCGTACCACGCCGCCAGCCGAAACCACACCGGGCTGGCGACCGCTTCGGGGAGCCGCTGCATGAGACTCCAGGGATCGCGCAGATCCAAGACGAGCGGCAGGCCGCACGCCCGCGCGACTAACCGGCCCGCGTCGTGTGCCATGTGTGGTGGGCCACAGCTGATCACTGCACGGTGCACGCCGGGCTCGAACAGCTGGATCGCGCACCGCGCCGCCGCGCGGCCCCACCGACCCATGGCGCCGAACTCGAGCCAGGCGAGATACGCGCGCGCGACGTCCCGTAGGTCGCGCGGGAACCAGCGGATCTCGGACCGCGGCAGGGACTCGCGACGGGGCTCCGCAAGACTGCCGCGCGCCGGTGCGAGCCACCGCCTGAACCGCCGCGCCCAGTCGTAGAGGCGCCACACCACGAAACCGATCTGCTCGACCCGCGCCCGCGGCAGCGGAATGCCGTAGACGCGCACGCCCGCCGGCAGATCGGCGAGCCGGTCCGGGTCGGCGCTCTTGATCTGCGCCGGATGGAGCGCGATCACGTCGAGCCCCCAGCCTCGCTCCGCCGCGTGCCGCGCGAGCTTTTGCCAGCGCAGCGCCCCGACCGCGGCGTCGGGCGGGAAGTGATAGGTGATGAGGAGGAGCCGGGCGCGGGCCGCCGACGGGCCGGTCACGCAGGTCGGCGGCGGCGCCGGCCGCCGGGCCAGGTGACGGAGGCGCGCGGTCACGACCCGCAAGCGGCTGCCGTGCGCAACCAGCAGCACCGCGACGTACCCCACCGCGCCGCCGAGCACTTCCATTACCAACCGCAGGCCCGCTGGCCATGCCGGCGGTATCACGGCGCGCAGGAGCAGCACCGCCGCGGCGATGCCGGCTGCGGCGCTGGCAGCCGGCCACAGCGCGCGCAGATAGGCGCTGGCGCGCAGGTCGAGGATGCGCAGCGTGTGCCGGAAGAACGTCGGGACGGTGATGAGCGGATAGCCAATGACCCATGCGAGCGCCACGCCGGTCGTCCCCCACCGGCTGCCGATGTACAATGCGGTGGGCACCGCAACGGCCGCGAAGAGATTGAACCGCATATTCTGCTTCGCGTGGCCCGTCGCCACGAGTATCTGCGGCAGCGTGTTGAAAATCGCGCGGAACCCGCCGTACAGCCCTAGCAACCGCACCGGGACGATCGCGGGGCGCCATTGCTCGCCGAGCACGGTGATGACGAATAGGTCCGCGACCAGGGCAAGGCCCACCGACAGGGGGAACGTGAGTAGCGCGAGCCCTTCGGTCAGTGCGAGCAGGTAGCGCCGTAGCGCCGCTTGGTCCTTCTGGGCGGCGGAGAAGACGGCAGGCGTCACCTGGCCGACCAGCGTGCTGATGCGGTCCGTCGGGACGCTCGCGATGTCCCAGCCTTTGGTGTACGCGCCTAGCGGCGCCTTGCCGAGCACGCGTCCGACGATCGTCAGGTCGGCGTGGCTGTACACGTACCAGCAGAGCTGCGAGACCACGATATACCAGCCGAGATGCATCGCCTTCGCAATGGACCGGATGTCGCGTGGCCAGGAGAGATGATGGGGGCGCTGGATGCACAGCACGACCGTGACCGCGGCTCCGCTCGCCACGGCGCCCAGCACCAGCGCCCAATAGCCCAATCCCAGGAGGGCGCCTAAGAGGGTGGTGAGGCTCCACACGAGCGCCTCGCCCGCGTTGATCCAGGCGAGGCGCCGGAACTCGAGATCGCGCGCGAGCAGCGACCGTGGCACGACCTGCAGCGCGCGGATAATGAAGGTGAGGCTGAGCGCGGCAATGATCCACCGGACCACCGGCTCGCCAAAGAACGTGGCGATCGCGCCCGCGAGACCGAGCGATAAGGCGAACAGGGCAACCCCCGCCAGCAGCGCCAGCCCGCCGAGCTGCCCGATCTGCCGGCTCGTCAGGTCACGGTACTGCACGATGGCCGGACTGAGTCCCATCTCGTTCACGAGCTGCACGAAGCCCGCATAGACCATCGCCATGGCGAACAGCCCATAGTCGGTGGGTGTGATGAGGCGAGCGACGATCAGGGTTGCGGCCCAGCTGAGGAGCTGGGCGACCCACTTGGTGCTTCCGGTCCACGCGAGGCCGGTGAGGAGGGCGCGGTCGAGATCGAGGGGTTGGTCAGCGTCGGCCATATCACGGTCGCGTTAGGCAAGAGGAAGGCCACCACCGTCGTGACCTGCGAGCCACGTCCCGCACGCCCTGTGCGTGAACTTGCGATGTCGCATCCTGGTCAGGGCGAAGGCCGGTGCCTGAAACCGCTGGTAGCGCGGCGACGTCACCGCGCCTGTCGCGCCGGCGCCACACCAGGCGGCTGCGGCAGCCGGGGACCCCCTGACGGCACAGAACTGGCCTAGGAAACGGGCGAACCTGGGGGAGACGCTCGATGTCGCTCATGGAAGCCATGCCTCGCACCACTTTGCGGCGTGAGCTGCGCTGGGTGGTCGCATCGCGGTGCCCCCGCGGCTGGCGGGCGCTGGTGGAGCGATGTGGGGGCAGCCTGTTCCACTCGCCGGCGGGTCTTATGGCGGCGGCGCCCCCCGGTACGCCGTTGTTCGCGGAGCTCTACCAGGGAGACGAGGCGGCCGGCCTCGCGGCCGGGGTCGCCTCTCGGTGCCGGTTCGGCCTCAAGCCGCGCCACTTCTACTTCCCGACCGTTCCTGCCGTCGTCGAGCCGTCGCAGGGCGAAGCCGCGCTCGCGGCGCTCGTGGAGCAGTTGCGCGCGCGTGGCGCTGTCGACATCCAGTTCGATTCCTACGACGGGTCGTGGCAGCCCGAGCCCCGGGCGGGCGCGAGCGCGCGCGACCGACTGGAGTATGTGGTGCGCCTCCAGGGTTCGCGCGACGAGTTGGCCTCCGGTTGCTCGAAACACCATCGGCGTCACATGCAGCGTGGTGAGCGCGAGGGTTGGGTGCTGCGCACCCTCGACGGAGAGCCTGCGCGGGACCTGCTGGCCACCGTGCAGCGCGAGGCGTCGGCGCGGGCCTCGGAGCGGGGCGATCCGTTCGCTGCCGCCCTGCCCGACGTCGTGCTGACGTCGCCTGAGGGCCCGTCGCCCTGGGGGATCACAACGTGGTCCGCCTGGCACGATCAGACGCCCCTCGTGGCGGCGTTGGTGGGCTGGGCCAACCGGCGGGCATTCTATCTCATCGGCGGCTCCACGCCGGCGGGGTACGCGCGCGACGCGGCACAGTGGCTGCATTGGCGCATCATGTGCGCGCTTGCCGACATGGGGTTTACCCACTACAACCTGGGCGGCACCGCCGCGTCGGCGGTGAACTCCGAGGATCCCGCGCACGGGCTCCACCGCTTCAAGACAGGGTTCGGAGCGGAAGTGGTATCGTGCCGGAGCGTGGGGTGGACGCTGCGGCCCGCGCACGCCCAGGCCCATCGCGTCGTCCGCTGGGTGGCGGCGCACGTCCGGCCATCATGAGCCCACTTCACGATACGCTCGCGCTTCCGGTGCCGTTCCCCCGTGTGGCGCGCGCCGTTCAGGCGCGGCTCCGTCAAGTCCGCGCGCACCCGGTCTTCAATCCGGTGGCGTTCGAGGAGTCGTGGCAGGAGCGCGCCGGATACTCGGTGGATCCGGATCACCGCCCGCACCTCGTCTCGGCGCTCGAGTGGCTCCTGCGGGCGCAGGATGTCACCGGTGACGGCGGGATTGCCCGGGGGTACAGCCTGGCGTGGAACCCGTACTTCGAATCGCGGGGGTGGCAGCCGGCGTATCCGGAGACGACGGGCTACATCATCCCGACGTTGTTCGGGGCCGCCAGACACTTGAAGCGTCCCGAGCTGGCGCAGCGGGCCGAGCGCGCTGCGCGCTGGGAGCTCGAGATTCAGCTGCCGTCGGGCGCCGTGCGGGCTGGCGTGATCGGGGAGCGCCCGTCGCCCGCGGTGTTCAACACGGGACAGGTGCTGCTCGGCTGGCTTGCCGCGTTCGCCGAAACGGACTCGGGGATCTTCGCGGGCGGCGCGCGGCGCGCGGCGTGCTATCTGCTCTCCACCCTCGACGAGGACGGTCTGTGGCGTCGCGGGAATTCCCGTTTCGCCGACCAGCGCGCGACGCTGTACAACGCCCGCGCCGCTTGGGCGCTCGCGGAGGCGGGTCGGCACCTGGGCGCTCCCGAGTTCCGGGAGGCGGCGGCCCGGAGCTTGCGCGCGGTGGCACGACGGCAACACGACGACGGCTGGTTTCCGGATTGCTGTCTCAATGACCCGCGGCGACCCCTGCTGCACACGATTGCCTACACCATCCGGGGCCTGCTCGAGGGCGGCCGCGTCCTCGAGGACGAGGCGCTGATAGCTGCGGCGGCGTGCGCGGCCGAACGCGTCGCGCTCGCGGTGGAGCCGGACGGGAGGCTGCCGGGCAGGTTTGCGGCCGGCTGGCATCCGGCGGGCTCTTGGAGCTGCCTGACCGGGCAGGCGCAGATGGCCAACATCTGGCTGCGTCTGTTCGCGATCACCCGCGAGCGCAAATGGCTCGAGCCGGTGGAGCCGGTGCTGCGCTTCCTCAAGTCCACGCAGAACCGCACCAGCCGCAACCCGGGGGTGCGCGGGGGCATTAAGGGGTCCTTCCCGCTGGGTGCGGAGTACGGCTCATACCAGATTCTCAACTGGGCCACGAAGTTCTTCATCGATGCGCTGCTGCGCGACGAGCGCCGCCAGGCCGACGTCGAGCCGGCAGGGGCGACCGACGTTCTGGCCTGAGGCTGGCCGCATGCTCCCATGCTGATCCTCCACGTCGCGGCGCCGTCCGACGTGGGTGGCCTCGAGCGGGTCGTGCAGGGGCTCGCGCGGGAGCAACGCCGGGCGGGTCATGACGTCCACGTCGCCGCGATCCTGACAGGGCCGGCTGTGGATCACCCGTTTTTCACCCCGCTCGCCGACGCGGGCGTGGAGACGCACATCGTGCTGCCGGGCCCGCGGGGGTACCGGCGCGAGCGCGGCGCGGTGGCGGAGCTGTGCCGGCGGCTGCGGCCGACGGTCGTGCATACGCACGGGTACCGGCCGGACGTGCTGGACGCGGGCGTCGCTCGGCGAGCCGGAGTTCCCGTGGTCACGACCGTGCACGGCTTCACCGGCGGGGACTGGAAGAACCGCGTGTACGAGTGGCTGCAGTGTCGCGCGTTCCGGCGCTTCGACGCAGTGGTCGTGGTGTCGCAGCCGCTCAAGACGAGGCTCGTGCGTGCGGGCGTTCACGCGGAGCGGATCCACGTGGTCCCGAACGCCTGGCGGCCGGGGCCTGCGCTCGATCGCGCCGCCGCCCGGCGCGCGCTGGGTCTCGGGCCGGAGGCGTTTGTCGTCGGCTGGGTCGGCCGACTGAGTCGCGAGAAGGGTCTGGACGTGTTGCTCGACGCGATCGGCCACGTCGCCGACCTGCCGCTCGTCGCCTCGGTGATCGGCGACGGCGCGGAGCGTCGCCCGCTCGCCGCGCAGGCACGGCGTCTCGGTCTGGACGGCCGAGTGCGCTGGCACGGCGTCGTGCCGGACGCCGCCCCGTTGTTTGCGGCCTTCGATCTCTTCGTGCTCAGCTCCCGTACCGAGGGGAGCCCAATGGTCGTCTTCGAGGCGATGGCCGCAGGCGTGCCGGTGATCGCCACTGATGTGGGAGGCGTCCCGGAGATGCTGACGCCCGAGGAAGCCGTGTTCGTGCCACCCGACCACCCGGCCGCGCTCGCGGCCGCGATTCGAGCCGCGTACCGCGCGCCGGCGGCCGCCCGCGCGCGGGCCGCTCGTGCACGCGAACGGCTGTGCCGTGATTTCGGGACGGAGCGCTGGTGCGAGCGCTACGACGGCATCTACCAGCTCGTCACCTCTGGGTCCCCGGAGCCGGTGCTGCCGTGACGGTCGCGGCGTACGTCGCGCTCGCCGTTGCGCTGGGCGTCTCGCTCTATCCCTACGTCGCCTATCCCGCGCTGCTCAAGCTGCTGACCCTCGGCCGCCGCGTACCGCCGGCGCCGCAGGCCTCCGCGGACTGGCCGTTCGTCAGCATCATGCTTCCCGCCTACAACGAGGCGGCTGGGATCGCGCATACTATCGAGCGTCTTCTCTCCCTCGACTATCCGGCGGAGCGGCGCCAGATCGTCGTCGTGTCGGATGCGTCGACGGATGCGACGGACGATATCGTCACCCGCTATGCCGCTCGCGGTGTGGAGCTGCTGCGGCTGCCACGGCGCGCTGGCAAGACGGCCGCCGAGAACGCCGCGCGCTCGGTGCTCAAGGGCGACATCATCGTCAATACCGATGCGTCGGTACGGATTCACCCGCAGGCGATCAGGGCCCTGGTTGTGGCGCTGCGCGACCCGACCGTGGGCGTGGCCTCGGGACGCGATGTCAGTATCGCGCGGCTCGACGGCGCCGCCAACCGGGGCGAGGGGACCTACGTCGGCTACGAGATGTGGGTGCGGGACCTGGAGACGCGTGTGTCGGGCATCGTGGGCGCGTCAGGGTGTCTCTACGCGACCCGGGCGGAGCTGCACCGCCAATTCGTGCCCGAAGATCTGAGCCGGGATTTCGCGGCGGCCCTGACGGCGCGGCGCCACGGCCTGCGCGCCGTGTCGGTGCCCGGGGCGATTTGCTTCGTGCCGAGGGGCGGAACGCTGCAGCAGGAATACCGGCGCAAGGTTCGGACGATGGCGCGCGGCCTGCGCACCCTGTGGCACATGCGCGCGCTCTTGAACCTTGCGCGCTACGGCACGTTCGCCTGGATGCTGCTCAGTCACAAATTGTGTCGCTGGCTCGTTCCCTGGGCGCTCGTCGGCAGCTTGAGCGCCGTGACGGTGCTCGCGGCGGGCGACGGTTTGAGGTGGGCGTGGGCGTTGGTCGCGGCAGCCGCGGGCGTGGTAGCGCTGGCGCTCATCGGGTGGCACTGGCCGGCGCGCAGGTCCGTGCCGCGGCTGCTCGCCTTGCCCGCCTACCTCGTATCGGGGAATCTCGCCGCGCTGCACGCCTGGGTGGTCGCGCTCCGCGGCGTGCGGACTGCGGTGTGGGAGCCGACGCGCCGCGGAGCGGAGAGCGCCAGCTAGGCGACGCTCACCAGCCCCCGCGGCGCAGGACCATGACGGGGACGGTGCGACACATGATCTTCAGGTCCTCGAGCGTCGACTGGCGGCGGATGTATTCGAGATCATAGCGCACCTTGCGGCGCACGTCGTCCACCGAGGTGTCATACCCCTGGTTGACCTGAGCCCAACCGGTGATGCCGGGTCGAACCCGCTGCCGCCGCTGGTAGCCCTCGATCTGCTCGCGCAGGTACACGAAGATCGTGGGCTGCTCGGGCCGGGGGCCGACGATGTTCATCTCGCCCGTCAGCACGTTGAACAGCTGGGGCAGCTCGTCGAGCCGGAGCTTCCGCAGCACGCGGCCGATCGGCGTGACGCGCACGTCGTCGGCCTGCGCCCACACCTGCTTCCCGTTGCCGTTGGCGTGGCGCATCGTGCGGAACTTGTACATCGTGAACGGCGCACCGCCCTGATCGGTGTGGCGGCGGGTGTTGCCCCCGGCGTTCGACAGCGCCCGGCGGTCCAATCCCACGCGCGTCTGTGTGAACAACACGGGTCCGCGGGACGTCAGCTTGATCAGCGCCGCGATGAGCAGCATCAGCGGAAACGTGAGGACGAGCCCCACGACCGCCACGATGAAATTGAAAATGCGGCGGCCCCCCCGCTCGCGGTCTCGCGGACGGAGCGGGGCGGAGTGCACCAGAGAGAGCTTCGGTCGGGCCGGTTGGGCCGGTTGGAGGTGTTGGAGGTCGAGGAGTGTCGTCATGCCCAGGACCCTTGGCAAAGTCCGTGCGCGGGCGCGGCGTGACACATTCGTGACCGACCCCATATCCTCCGGCGACGCCCCGGCCTGGCCTGCGGCCTGCGGAGCAGGTGCGATATGGCGAACCGGCGTCGTGTGTAGACTGCGCGCCACGACACGCGGTAACGTCACGCGCCGCAACGTCACACGCGGCAGCGTCACGAGGCCAAGCCCTCCGGGGAGGGACACTCGACCTCGAAGAAGAACCGGGTTCCCCAAGTCGGTCGGGTTTCTACCTGGAGCTCGGCGCCCATGGCCTTCACGAGCTTGCAGCAGATCGCCAGCCCCAGGCCGGAGCTGGAGAAGTGGTGGCGCCCGTTCGCCGGCATCGGCCGCACCGGCTGGTACAGCGTGCGGAGCAGGGCGGGGTCGACCCCGGCGCCGGTGTCCCGCACCGAGAACTCGAGACGCTTGCTATCAATGGGACGCGCCGCCAGCTCCACGAACCCGGTGTCGGTGAACTTCACTGCGTTGGTGGCGAGGTTCAGGAGCACGCGCGACAACGCCCGCGCCTGCCCCACGCGCCGCTCGGGCACGGGGTGGACCAGGCGTACGGCGAGGCCCTTTTCCTCGGCGATCGGCAAGATCATGCTGCGCACCGACGCGAAGGTCTCGGCCACCGAGAACGGCGCGGGCGAGCGGTCCACGAGGCGGTTGCCCCCGCGAGCGAGCTCCAACACGTCGCTCGCGGTGGCGCACAGGGAGAGCGCGGCGCTGTAGACCAGGCCGAGTTGGCGACTCTGCTCCGGGGTCACGGTACCGCCCTGGCCTTGCTGCAGCGCTTCCGTGAGGAACAAAATCGACGTGAGCGGCGAGCGCAGGTCGTGCGCGAGCTCCACCACGAGATCGAGCCCGTTCGGGCCCGCCAGGCAGGCCGCGAGATCCTGAGGCTCCGGCTCGGGCGCCGGCGTCGGCTCGGGCGCCGGCCTCGGCACGGTCGCGACGACCGTCCAGTCGAGCCGTTCAGCCGTGTTGGTCCGCATTTCCATCACTCCCCCGCGCATCACGCGGCCTGACCGCCCGGTTCACTCGCCGGAACCTCGACCTGCAGGTCATCCATCGCGCCCGCCGCCGGCCCGGGCTCACGCTCGACCACCCACCCCGCGGTGGGGCTGCGCTGCAGTCCGTGGCGCTCCATCAGCCGGTACAACGTGGTCCGATCCACGCCCGCGATGCGGGCGGCCTTGGACATGTTTCCGCTGGCCCGGTTGACCAGCCAAGTCAGGTACTGCCGCTCGAACTGGGCGATGACCCGGTCTCGGGCGGCGTGATAGCTCTCCTCGAGCAGGGTCGATATCAGCGACGCTGGATTCGCGCCCGTCTCCGTCGCCGCGGTGTCGCCCGCGACGTGCAGATCCTCGGGCCGGATCTCGGCGCCCGGCTCCACGACCACGGCGATGTGCTCGATCACGTTCTGGAGCTCGCGGACGTTCCCGCGCCAAGTGTAGCCGCACAGCGCGCGGAGCGCCGCGTCGGTCAAGCGGGGGAATGGCGCGCCCTTGCGGCGATGGCGCACCCAGTAGGTGGACAGGAAGTAGTCTGCGAGCAGCGGGATGTCCTCGGGGCGCTCACGCAGCGCCGGCACGTTGATCGGCACGACCCGCAGGCGGTAGTACAGGTCTTCCCGCATGTCGCCCGCCTTGACGGCCGCTTCGGGGTCGCCGTTGGTCGCGGCGATGAAGCGTACGTTCACGACCGCGTCGGTCGTCTCGCTGCCCACCCGACGCACCACGCCGTCCTGGATGACGCGCAGGAGCTTGGCCTGGATCGGCTTTGGCATCTCGGCCAGCTCGTCGAGAAACAGCGTGCCGCCGTGCGCCGCTTCGAGCAGGCCGGGTTTGTCCCGCACCGCGCCCGTGAAGGCCCCCTTGCGGTGGCCAAACATCTCGGACTCGAGCAGCCCTTCCGGCAGCGCCGCGCAGTTGATGGCGACAAACGGACGGCTCGAGCGGCGGCTGTGGTGGTG
>QHTS01000149.1 GCA_003220905.1 Gemmatimonadota bacterium
GAGCAGAGAGACGAACTCCTGCGCCAGCTTGGGCCCGATCCCCGACTCCTCGTGCTTGAAGAAAATGAACGCGTCCTGCCACCCCTTCCCCAGCTCCTTCACCGTCTGGGCCCACTGCTCGAGATCCTGCTTCCTGTAGCCTTCGTCGCGCAGCCGCATGTAGCCGAAGTCGGCGGTCGTCACGAGCGGGGTGTGCCCCTCCTCGGTGTCCGCGACGCACAGCGCCGCGTTCCCGACCCGCAACGCCTCGTACACGTCATCCGCGAACCACGACTCGTGCCGGAACTCCCACGCGCACCGCAGGTCCGCCGGGAACTGTGTGAGGAGATCGTTCAGGCGGTCGACGTCCTTCTTGAAATTGGGCGGGAGCTGAAACAGGATCGGCCCGAGCTTCGGCCCGAGCTTGCGTCCCGTCTCGAGGAAGTAGCGTAGCGGGTCGTCCACGTCGCGGAGCCGGGCGATGTGGGTGATGCGCTGCGGCGCCTTGAGAACGAAGGTGAAGGCTGTCGGCGTGGCCGCGTCCCAGCCGGCCACCGTCTTCGCGTTCGGCATGCGGTAGAACGTGTAGTTGATCTCCACCGTGCCGAGCCGCTGGGCATAAAACTCGAGCATCTTGGCCTCCGCCATCTTGGCCGGATAAAACGTCCCCTTCCACTCGGGGAAGTTGTAGCCCGAGGTGCCCACGCGGACGTTCACGCCACCCACACCGTCTTGATGTTCACGAACTCCCGCAGGCCCTCCCCCGACAGCTCGCGCCCGTAGCCCGAGCGCTTCACGCCCCCGAACGGCAGGCGTGGATCGGATTTGACGAGCCCGTTCACGAACACGCTCCCCGCCTCGATCTCGCGGGCGACGCGCTCGCCACGCTGCGCGTCCCGGGTCCAGACCGCCGCCCCGAGGCCATACGACGACGCGTTGGCGATGCGGATCGCGTCCCCCTCGTCCTTGGCGCGGATCACCGCCGCGACGGGGCCGAACGTCTCCTGGTCGAACACCGGCATCCCGGCCTCCACGGCGACGAGCACGGTGGGCGGGTAGAACGCGCCCCGGCCGGCGGGGAGCTCGCCGCCGAGAATGAGTCGGGCGCCGCGTTTCACGGACTCCTGCACCTGGCGGTGGAGGTTCTCGCGCAGGTCGAGCCGCGCCTGCGGCCCGACCTGCGTCGTCGGATCCAGGGGGTCGCCGACCTTCCGGACGCGCATTTCGCTCGTGAACCGCTCGAGGAAGCGCTCCGCCACGCGCTCCACCACGATGAAGCGCTTCGCGGCAATGCAACTCTGGCCGCTGTTGATCAGACGTGCCTCGGCAGCGGTCTGAGCGGCTCTCTCTACGTCGGCATCGTCGAGCACGATGAACGGATCGCTGCCGCCGAGCTCGAGAACCGTTTTCTTCAGGTGTCGACCCGCCTCCTCCGCCACCTGGCTCCCCGCGCGGTCCGAGCCGGTGAGCGTCACCGCGCGCACGCGGCCGTCGGCGATGACGCCCCCGGCGCCTGCATTCGAGAGGAACACCACTCGGAATAGTCCGTCCGGGAACCCCGCGTCCCGGAAGACGCCCTCGATCTCGAGCGCGCAGCGCGGCACGTTCGGCGCGTGCTTCAGGATTCCGGCGTTCCCCGCCAGCAGCGCCGGCGCGGCGAAGCGGAATACCTGCCAGAACGGGAAATTCCACGGCATGATGGCGAGCACGGGACCGAGGGCTTCGAACCGCACGTAGCTGCGCGACGCGTCGCTGGCGCGGGGCTCGTCGGCGAGGAAGGCTGCGCCGTGCTCCGCGTAGTAATCACACGCCGAGGCGCACTTCTCCGCCTCCGCGGCTCCTTGCGCCAGCGGCTTTCCCATCTCGAGGGCCATCGTGCGAGCGTACGCATCCCGGCGCCCCCGCAGGACGCGCCCGGCGGCCCGCAACCGCTCCGCTCGCTCGGCCACGGGCCGGCGACGCCATGCGCGCGATGCCGCATCGGCGTGCTCGAGAATCCAGCCCAGGGCATCAGGCGACGTTTCGTCGAGCGTCTCCAGCACCTCGCCGGTGGCGGGGTTGACCGACTGAAAGCTCATGGGATCACCTCGGGCCCATCCCGCACCCGATCCACCGTGCAGAGAAATCCGAGGGGCTCGTCGCCGGTGGCCCGGAACTGGTGAGCCACGCCGGGTGACACGTATACGCAGTCGAACGGGGCGATCTCGTAGCTCCTATCGCCCAGCATCACGCGCCCCCGGCCGCGAATGACGACCACGGCGTGCGGATGCTGATGCCGCTCGAGCGTCGAGTAGCCACCGGGTTGGATCTCGAAATAGCGGGTGACGAAGCTGAACGGCTCTTCCCCGGCTGCTTCGCCCAGGAGCGTCTGTCGAGTCACGTCCCGGTACGGCACGTCCCCCGTCTTGTATTCGCGCACGGGGACTCCGTCCCAGCGAAACCCGCCGAACCTGAGGACCTTCGATCGGTCATCCATGGGAATGCCGTCTCACCGCCGCGACCATCCGCTCTGCCGCCGTGGCGGGATCGGGTTGCGCGTACAGGCTCCCGCCGATCAGGAAGATGGTGTCCGCGCCGTACCGCTCTATCCAGTGCGGCACGCGCGCCGCGTCGATGCCCCCCGCCGGCACCGGGAACGAGGGGGACACGGGTCCGAGCGGCCCGCGCAGCCGCGCGTTGATCGCGGCGCAGGTCGCTTCCGAGAACGTAAATCGCCCCCCGACGTTGGGATAGATCACCGCATCGCTCCCCGCAAGGCGGAACAGGTCGCCCAACAGCACCTCCGGCGCGATACCGTGGTCCGGCCGGAAGAACGCGCCCGCGAGCGACGGGTGCGACATGACCGCCAGCCCCGTGGCCGCGGCGATCGTGCCCACGGCGCCAAGACCCGCCGGGAGCGCGTTGACGACGACGCCGTGGCAGCCGGCGCGCCGCGCGACGTCAGCGCGCTCCACCATCTCGGGCGGGCTGCTCGTGACGTTCGGGAAGTACAGCGCGTTCCCACCCGTCTCGCGGTTGGCCCGCGCAACCGCCTCCCCGCAGCGCTCGACCCGCTCGCGAAACGGCGCGGGGTTCTGATCCGCCAGGCTGTGATCATCTTTGATGAGATCGATCCCCGCTCGGGCGAATCCATAGGCCAGCTGTGCGAGCTGGGGGGCGGAGAAGCCGAGCGGCTTGAGCGCCGTGCAGAGGAGGGGTCGTCGGCGGACGCCCGTGAGCTCGCGTAGCCCCGCGATGCCGAGCCGCGGGCCGCGCATCGCGGTAAGGAGCTCGTCTGGCCACTCGAGACCGGCGATCAGGATCCCCGCCTTGAGCGAGATGTTGCCGAACAGGAGGTTCAGGAGCTGCGGTACGTCGCCGCATACGGCGCCCGGGTCGAACGAGATGACGGCGCGGGAGCGACCGCGCCCGAGCGACTGGACTGACTCGACGTGCCCCGCGACCCGCGCCGCGACCTCCGGGGGCACGGCGTCCGCGGGGAGCTCGACGGTCTGCTCGAACGCGATGTCGCGCGCCTTCGCGGCGGCGAGCCGGCTCGAGCAGGCGAGGTGATACGTCACGCGGAGGCGCATTGTGATCGCGGTCACGCTGGATGTTAGTGTCGGAGCGCGGCAGCGCGGCCGACTCTGCGACAGCCCGGGGGCCGCCGGTCCCAGCCGATCGGCCCCCTATCCTTATAGCATGGGCCGACTTATCCCGCACGACCCCCGCCGGGCACACGCCTTGCGACTCGGGGACGTGCGGCCGCATGGCGCGGCCGACGAGGAGTGATGTATGACACAGTCATGGCGACCGGACGACTGGGCCGAGGACGACCTGGAGCAGGTGTTCGCCCGGGAGCGCGAAGCCTGGCGCGGGGACCTCCATCCCCACGCCGAGCCGTGGCGCGCCGATCCGCGCGACGATCGGTGGCGTGGCCGCGAGCACCTCGCCGACTGGCCGGAGGCGCAGGCCGGGCCCGAGTACTGGATGTACAAGCGGGCCGCCGAAGGGTGACCGTGTAGCCCTCGCGATCTGGCGTACGGAGGCCCGGCCTGTCCTCTAGCGACAGGCTGGGCCTCTCTGCTTCTCCCCGCCTTGCGAACCCGCCCGTCCCCGCGGTATGGTCAGCGCTCTGCCATCTCCGGGAAACGGGATGACTCTTGGTGCGCTGATGCTTCTCGCCCCGCTCGTCGCGAGTGGCGACTCGCTTTCGGGCCGGGTCGTCGCCCGCGACGGTCACGCCGTCGCCGGCGCGACGGTGGTCGTGGTCGAGCTGCACCGCATCGCGCTCACTCAGACCGATGGTCAGTTCCGTTTCGCCGACATGCCTGCGGGGAGCTACACCGTGACCGTCCGTCGCCTCGGGTTCGCGCCGCTGGCGCGACAGGTGAGCGTGGCCGCGTCGACCACCCTCGATCTCACGCTGGAGCGGACGTCTGTGTGGGTCGAGCCGGTCACCGTGACGGCGACCCGCGCGCCGCTCGACGTTTTCTCGTCACCGCTCCCGACCGAGGCGCTCTCCGAAGACCGACTACGCCGCGCGCAGAGCGTGTCGCTCGCTCATGCGCTCGCCCAGCTCCCGGGGATCAACGCCCTCTCCACGGGGCAGCAGATCGGCAAGCCCGTCATCCGCGGGCTCGCCGGGCCGCGCGTGCTGGTGCTCGAGGATGGGAGTCGCCTGGAGGACTACTCCTGGAGCGACGAGGACGGTCCGTCAGTGGACGCCCGGCTCGCCCAACGGGTGGAGGTGATCCGCGGGCCGGCGAGCGTGCTGTACGGCTCCGACGCCCTGGGCGGCGTCGTCAACGTGATTCCCGAGGAGCTGCCGGACGCGAACGGCGGACCGAGGACGATGCACACCGGCTTCGAGATCTCGGGGGCGTCGAACAACGCCGAGTTCGAGGGCGCCGCGCGAGTCGAGGGAGCGAGTGGCGGCTGGGGCTGGCGGCTCTTCGGGATCGGGCGGTTCGCGAGCAGCTTGCACACGCCCGTAGGCGAGCTCGACAACACGGGATTCAGCGCGATGTCGGGGGAAGCCGTCGTCGGCGCACGCGGCGCGCGTGGCAGCACCACGCTGCGTTATACGCGCTACGGTGGCGAGTTCAAGCTGCTCGAGGCCGAGGGACCCGCGACAGGCGAGACAGGCCGCCCTGAGCGCAAGCTGTCCGACGACCGGGTGCAGCTCGCCGGCGACTACCTCCTGGGTGGGGTGCGGGTCGAAACGAAGGCCCAATGGCAGCGTCACTCGCTCGTCGAGGTGGCGGACACGGGCGTGAGCGCCGGCGGCGCGCCGCTCGAGGGAACGGCGTTCGACCTATTGCTGAATACCCTCACGCTCGACGTTC
>QHTS01000018.1 GCA_003220905.1 Gemmatimonadota bacterium
GTTGCCGCACTTGGACGCCGCGTACACGCTGGCGCGCTACCTGACGCGGAACGCGCACGACGCAGAGGACGTCGTGCAGGACGCCTGCCTGCGCGCGCTCAAGTACTTCGACGGTTTCCGCGGGGAGGAGGGGACGAGCGCGCACGCCTGGTTGCTCACGATCGTGCGCAATACGGCTTTCAGCTCGCGGCGCCGCCAGCGTCCGGACGCAGTCATGCTCGAGTTCGACGAGGCGCAGCACAGCGGCGCGGTGGCGGATGAGCACCCGGAGGCAGCGTTGCTCCGCAGTGCCGCCAAGGAATCGCTCGGTCGTGCGCTCGACCGATTGGCGCCGGAATTCAGGGAGGTGATCGTGTTGCGCGAGCTCGAAGGGCTGTCGTACAAGGAGATCAGCGACGTCGCGGGCGTGCCGGTCGGCACGGTGATGTCACGGCTGTCGCGCGCCCGCACGCGCCTCCAGCAGGCGCTGCGTGAAGAGGAGGGAGGCTGACCGTGACCCATCCGGGCTTCGAAGCCCAGCTGGATGCCTACCTCGACGGTGAGCTCGCCACGATCGACGCGCGCCAGCTCGAGGCGCACCTTGCCCAATGCCCGGAGTGCGCGCGGTTCCGGCAGGAACGGCTCGAATTGCGCGCGGCGATCAAGGCGCGCGTCCCGGCGTTTCAGGCATCGGACGCCCTGCGCGAACGCGTGCAGACCGCGCTGCGCGGCGCGTCGCGGGTGCGCGCCACCCGCCGCTTCGGCGCGCCCGTCGTGTGGCGCTCGCTGGCGCTCGCCGCCTCACTCGCGGTGGTCGCCCTCGGCAGCTGGCGGCTCGCGCTCCAGCGCGCGGCCGGCGAGACGCTCGCCGACGCTGTGCTCACAAGCCACATCCGCTCGCTCATGCCCGGCCACCTCACCGACGTGCCTTCCTCCGACCAGCACACGGTGAAGCCCTGGTTCAACGGCAAGTTGGACTTTTCGCCACCCGTATTCGATTTCGCCGGCCGGGGCTATCCGCTGATCGGCGGCCGGCTCGACTACGTCGGCGGGCGATCCGTCGCCGCGCTCGTCTACGGCCGGCGCCAGCACCTGATCAACGTGCTCCTGTGGCCCACCGGGCGCGGCCCAACCTTCGCTCCCGCGACCGAGACGCGGCAGGGATACCACCTGCTGCACTGGACGACGCCGGACTACACGTACTGGGTCGTGTCCGACCTGGGCTTGGTGGAGCTTCAGGATTTCGCGCAGCTACTGCGGCAAGCCGATTCCGCGGCTAGCGGACCGGCTGCTGCGCGCGGTCTTCGTTGAGCGAGGGGAGTCTACCGGCTGTCTCGGGTAGGGTGGCAGAGGTGTGCGAAGGTGGGTAGACTGGGCTACCTATGCGCGCTCTAAGCTCAATTGTCTGTGCGATCCTCCCTGTGGCCCTTAGCACGCATCAAGCGACGCCTTTCGGTCGCTTTCAGGGCACGGTGGCAACCGAGTGGCTTGACGATGGCCGGCGCATGCGCCTCCTCCGGGACTTTCGCTTTCTCGAGCCCGACGGCACGGAGTGGATCGCCCCCAGGGACTCGTCCATTGACGGTGCTTCAATCCCGCAGGTCTTCTGGTCGTTCATCGGCGGACCGTTCGAGGGCCGATACAGGAATGCCTCAGTCGTTCACGATGTCGCTTGCGTCGTCAAGACCCGGCCTTGGAGAAGGGTTCACCGAATGTTCTATCTCGCCTCTCGCACGGGAGGAGTGGGGGTAGTCAACGCCAAAGTCATGTTCGGTGCGGTATTCCTCTTCGGCCCGCACTGGCCGACACCACCCGGGGGCTCTGGACATGGAGGGGGCGCCGCGGGGGGCGCCGCGAGGTTCGTCATGGCTCAGGACACTCTGCAACCCACGCTCTCGACAGACCAGGACTTTCTCCGAATGAGAGAGTACATTCGTCGCAATCCCGAAATTAGCCTCGCCTCAATAGAAGCACTTACTCGGGAGAGACTCCTTCTCGCAATTCCAGAGGTACCGAGAATCTTCCGCGGCCTGCTCGAGGAGCCTTCCAACAGGTAATTCTCCTTTCACGGCCCGATCAGGAAGTTCATGGTGGCCCGCGCCCAACCGGTCAGCAGCTCGTGTCGCTGGTCCAGGTCCCCGCGAAACTCCCGCCCGACCACGTGCCCGACATGGTCGTGCCGGACTGTGTGCCAACGGCGGTGCCACCGTATTCGATGGTGAGACTGAGGCTGCTGCCGTTTACCGTTCCCGTGAGGTAACCGTCCGAGCCGTCGACATTCACGTACGCGCCGGAGAGGGACGTGGCCCGCCGGACGACGTTCCAGATGCCGTCGGCGTCGCCGGTGTAGCTGCCGCAGAACACCGTGACCGGACTGGCAGTCGTGTGTTGGTACGCCACGGCTCTGCCCTCCGCCGAGGAGTGCGTGTAGGTACCGAGCAGCTTGCCGGTGTTGTCGATCGTCCCGGCGATCGTGTAGCCACCGCCAGAGGCCGCGACGGCTTTGGTCGAGGCGTCGTAGGTTCCAGTCACGCTTATCGGCGCCGCGCCCACGGGCTTGATCGTGCCCGTCGTGCTGCCGGCAGCCACCGTCAGATCGAGCGACGCGCTGAAGTTGGGGGACTCGCCGGCCATGGTCCCCCTGTACTGGCCTTCCAGGGCCGTCGGGCCGGTCACACCCGAGTCATTCTTGCACGCAGCGCCGGATGCCACCAGCACAAGCACAGTTGCGCTGAGAAGTCGACTGACGAGTCGCATGGGCATGCCATCCTTCGTTGAGAGTGTGATTCGCCGCAGCAGAGGCGCTCGCGCTACCAAGCGAGAGTCAGGCGAGTCAGAGGCCACGCTACCGCTTCCCAAAAAAAACGAGACCGGCCGTGTGGATCCGTCCCACTCAGCCGGTCTCGCCATTTGCTCCCCTCGAGGCATGGGCGATCCGCACGACAGCGCGCCTCGAGGCTCATGGCATCTGAGTTGCGTTCCAATATGCGCCCCGGCTGGCCGCGCGCAAGCTCGCGGACCACACCACAAATCTGGTCACACGCAGGGCGGAGACGCGGCTACCGCCCCGGATCCGCGCTGGAACGACGCCAACATTGACGCGATGAAGCGGCTTCTCACGCCGCCCGTGCCGCCGCCTGCGCGAACGCCACGGCCGACGGCCAGCGCTCCGCTGGCTCGGGATGGAGGGCCCGCGCCACCACCTCCGCCAATTCGCGAGAGCAGATCGGGCGGAGCCAGTTCACCGGGATGGGCGGGCGCAGCAGCCGCTGCATCCGCAGCTCGGCGACGGTTGTCCCCGCGTGGGGGAGCCGGCCCGTGAGCATCTCGTAAAACACGACGCCCAGTGAGAAGATGTCGCTCGCGGGACCCAGCGCGTCGCCCAGCAGCTGGTCCGGGCTCATGTAGGCGAGGGTGCCCGGCCGGAACGTGTCGCCGGCCACGAGCTGGGCCAGGTCGTGCGCGACGCCGAAGTCGAGCAGCTTCACGTCGCCCCCTGCACCCAGCATGATGTTCTGCGGCTTCAAGTCGCCGTGGAGAATGCCGATCCAGTGCACATGGTTCAACGCGTCCGCCACGGAGCGCAGCACGCGGATGGCCTCTGCGATGGAGAAGGGTCCGTCGCGCTCGAGCTGGTGTGCCACCGTCTCACCCGCCACGTATTCCATCGCAAGGAGGTACCGGCCGTCGGGCAGGCGGTCGAAGTCGTAGACCTGAGCGACGCTCGGGTGGCGCACCTTCGCCACGAGCAGCGCCTCCTGTCGGAACCGCTGCTCGGCGCCGGGATCGTCGGCACACAGTGGAGGGCAGAGCACCTTGACGGCGGTGAGGCGGCCGAGGTGGACGTGCTCGGCGAGGTAGACGGTCCCCATGCCGCCGGCGCCGAGCCGGCGCAGCACTCGGTACCGCCCGGCGAGCAGCTCGCCGACCCGGTCGCCAGCGCGCTGTCCTGACTCCAGGACGAGGTCCTGCATCGTGCCCTCAAGGTTGAGGACCACGGTCCCCTCCTTCCGATTCGACCACGGCGAATTCCTTCTGGACCATGTCCGGGCCGATCCACACCACCTTGGCACCGCACATGATGGCGTCCACGGCGTAGGGTGTGCGTACGAACGACTGTGCGTCGGAAGTCGGGACCCGGGTGCCCGGGAAGTAATACCAGCAGCGCTCGCCCGTCGGGTGACTGTGGATCATCCCGACCGTCCCCGTCCACCCGGCTTCCTCGCACGTGGTTTCCGGCACGACCTCCGTCGCCGTAGACCGCAACGGCCTCACATCCGCCGGGGCGATGCGGTCCACGCGAACTACACCGTCGCGGATCTCACCGATCATGCAGCCCAGGAACTCCGTTTGAAACGACCGATACTCGAGTGCGAGCAACCGCACCGCCTGGTCGGAAAGCACCAAGGCTTGCACGGACGGCGGGCCCACCGTCGGTGACGTGAGCGCACCGCTCAGCTGGAGCAACCACGCGAGCAGTGTGCTCGACATCGACGAGGTTATCACCGAATCCTCCTTAAAGGGCCTTCCGCGGCTCTCCGTAGATCACGTTGTCCAACACCACCAGGTCCGCCGTGCCGCCGGCGCTGATGTCATTTACGTTGGCGCCCAGCGCGCCGGTGCCGAGCGTAATCCGGACCCGACCGATGATCGCGTCGGCGAACGTGACCCCGACAAAGGAAAACCCGCCTTCGTCGGACCGCGCCGGCGCGCTGTACGTGCCCAGGCTGGAGCCGTCCTGCCGAAACAGCTGGATGGTGGTCTTGTCGGCCAGATCCACGTCGCTCAACACGATTCCAAAGCCGCGCACCAGCGCCGGCGTCGGCTGGCCGGCAACCCGGAACTGCTGGTCGAGCTGGTTGCTGCCGATCGGCGCGAAGATCTCGCTGGCGCTGAAGAAGAGAAACTGCGCCGCGTAGGCCGGATTGATCTCGCTGAACAGGGTGGAGTCGTTCCGGAACCCGGTGCCCGGTGTGGTGAACACCGCCCCCGCCTTCACGGTGGTGTTGAAGAAGTCCGCGGGGAAGTCGTTCCGGTTGTTGAACGGGATGGCGGCGGCGCCATCCCAGTTGATCTCGCGGCGTCCGGTCGGCTGCTCGCCGGCGACGCCAGCGTTGGCCGCGCCCAGGATCGCTCTGAATTGATTCACCGTGGCGCCGACCCGGCCGGTGGCGCTGTACACCGTCGCCAGCGGCACCGGAACGGGCGCGGTGGCCTGATCGTCGTTGCAGGCGCTCATCACTGCGACCGCCGCCAGCCCGATCCATCTCATCCTGCGCATCTCTCTCTCCTCATGTGTGGAAGCTCAGCACTGCCACTGCCGCATCAGGGCGCCCGGTGTGATCCGGTAGGCCCGCTTGAAGAGGCGGGTGAAGTGAGCCTGGTCGGCGAAGCCCGTGCGCTGTGCTATCCCTGAGAGGTCGGCACCGCACAACTCGAGCAGCCGCCGTGCGCGCTCGAGCCGCAGCCCCAGTAGATACTGGTGGGGCGCCCGGCCAATCGTCTCCTTGAACGCGCGCGCAAAGTGCGCCGGCGACAGGCCGACCTCGCGGGCCAGCATCTCGACCGTCAACCGCGCATCCAATCGGGCGTCGATCATCTCCAGCACCCGGCGCCTGGCCGCGCCCGAGAGTCCTCCCCGCACCCGGACCGGCTGTGCCCGCTCCACGCCCGCGTGCCTGACCAGGAGGTGACCCAGCGCGGTCGTCACAGCCTCGACCACGGCCAGGCCGCCGGGATTCCCGCTGTCGGCCTCGTCCTTGAGCGTCAGCATCAGCCGGGCGATCTGCGGCGCCGCGACGCCGTACGTGCGTCGCAGGCGCAGCGGCTGGGCTTCATCGGGCGACGGCCCCATCAGTCGACCGAGGTGCAGCGTGTCGATCGCCACACGGACATACCGGAGCGCGCTGTCGAGACGCATTGTGAGCGGGTCGTGGCCCGGACTCACCCAGACGCTCAGCGGGGGGATCGTGAATGCCCTAAAGCCGGTCGATCCCTTCACCTCGAGCGTCAGCGGCCTCGTGTCGATGTTGAGCGACACGTAGTGCCGATCGCCTACGACGTCGTCGACGGCCGCGACATCGTTCTTCCCGGCTTCCAGGAGGATGCCGGGCCAATCGAGCGCCTGGCTTGTGGGCATGGCGGGCACGCTGTCGCGCCGCGTCACGCGCCCACCGGAGATGATGGACTGCAACAGGACGCTTTGAAACCTCTCCCTCACCCGTTCCGGACACATCGTTACCGCGTCAACGCCGCCCGAATCCGTGCGAGGTGGTGATAACTGTGCCGGACGGCGTGATCCTCCAGCATGAACTGACACGTGAGCGGGGCATCGGAGTTGAGCGACACCGGAGCGGACTGATCGAGCTGCTCGTCGCTGAGCACCCGAATGGCGGCCGCGGCGGCCGTGCTGTTACTCTGGAGCAGATCCAGCGTCGCGTCTTTCGTGACGGCGTCATGCTCCCTGGCGTGCCCGGCATTCATCTCGTGTACTGCGTCCCACGTCACGCCCACCACCGGCTTGCCCCCGGCGAGCGTCTGTGCCAGCTGGATCTCCAGCGGGTACATCGTCGCGACGTGATGCACGACCGCGCCGATCTTGCGCCCGTCCTTCGGGACACGGGTCTGCCACTCCGCATCCGTGAGCGTGGTGGCGAAGCTGGCAAGCGCGCGCGCCCCCTGTTCGAGGCGCACGGCCAGCGCGTCAGCCCGTATCTTCGATGACATCGCAACCTCTCCGTCAATGGGTTAGGGGGCCACCGTCAGGGCGTAGCCCGCGAGGGATGCGCGGAGTTGGTCCTGACGATTCGCCATCTCGAGCACCGTCGCGGTGTATCGTGCGGCGGCGCCCACGTCGGGCACGTGCAGCGTGACCACGGCCCCGTTGGCGAGGTTGCCGACGACAGCCCCGACCATCGTGGAGCCGTCCACGCGTCGCGTGAACAGTCGGAGCGACGCGTCGACGGCCGTCGCGCCATCGATCGGCGCACCACGCACCTCGAACGTCATGGCGCCGTCGTCGGCGTGCGGCGTGGTGAGGCGCAGGGTGAGCGTCCCGGCCCGCGCGCTGCCGCTGGTCGGGTTGTCCGAGCAGGCCGCGCCCACCGACAGGGCGGCTACCATCGCGAACATCCAGCGCGAGCGGCTCATCGATTGCTCCTGGCGCCCGCCAGGGCGCCCCCGGTTCTCAGGTACGCCTGGAGGTCGCCCACGTCATAGCGACCATTGTTGTTGCCGAGCGCGTCGAGGTATTGCAAGTCGGCCGCGCTCAAGCCGCCTCCGCCTAGCAGGCTCGCGGCCGCGACATCGAGCGGGATCGGCGGTGCCACGTATCCCACCGGTTGCCCGGGGTGTGCCACGCCGGCCGGGTTTACTTCGAACACCCGGCCCACCCGCGGATCGGTGGCGAACAGCCGCGCCACGGTGGCGCCTGTCGCGTCCCGCCCGAACGCCACCGCCTGCGGGGCGTCCGGCCCAATCGCGAAGGTGTCGGCCACGATCGCCCCCGTCGCATCGAACAGCTGGATGCGGCCGGCGGCGGGCGCGGGAGCGTAGATGTTGCCGGCCACATCGAACGCGAAAGCCCAGATTATGAATGCGCTGCGTAGCACGCGCCGCAGCTCGCCGTTCGCGAGCTTCCAGATCTCGGTGCCCTGCGAGAAGTACGGCTCGCCCGACGGACCGATGGCCAGCGGCCCCGGTCCCGAACCGCCGACGCTGATGGCGTCGAACCGTGCCTCGAATTCGCCCGTGGAGCTGTAGCGCCGGAGCGACCGATCGGACAGGTCGGTCAGCCAGATGCGGCCGTCCGGGGCCACGGCGACCCAGATGGGGATTCCCGCGTCGGTGATGAAGCGCGTGGCCTGGCCTTGCGGCGTGACGCGGTACACGGCGCCGTGCGTGGACGCCACCAGCAGATTGCCGAATGCGTCGAAGGCGAGGCCTTGCGGGGTCGGGATCCCGGTGGCGAAGGTCGTCACCACGCCCTGGCCGGAGACGCGCACGACGCGATTTCCGCTCAAGTCGCTGACGAACAGGTCCCCCGTGCTCCCGACGGCGAGACCCCAGGGCCGGCCGAGGCCCTGGGCGCGCACCGTGATCGGGTCGCCCGGTCCCGGGGTGATCGAGCGAACGTGGAGCATGTACGGGAACGGGTTGCCACTGCCGGCAGCATCGGCGACGGTCGCGTAGTACGTCCCCGTCGTGATGATCGAGTACTGGAGCCGACTGTCGGCTCCGTCCTCGTCGTCGTTGAACGCGAGCTGTGTCGTGCCGTCGCTGGCATAGAGGGCGATGACCGGGTCGACGAATAGTCCGAGCGCGGCGGCGTCGACGTCGAGCTCGACGGTCGTCCCCGCCCGGGCCGTGAAGGCCCAGTAGTCCACGTCCCCTGCCGGGTTGTCGTCCTGCGGGCAGATCTCGCCCGAGCCGGAGTCGCCGATCGCGACCGGTGCCGCCGTGCCCGGATTGTCGTTGGGCTCCTGCTCCGTCCCCACTACAGGGCAGGTGACCTTGTCGAAGTTGATGGCGTAGGTGAGTCCCGGGCCTCCCGAGGCCCCGAACGCCCGAATCACCACGTAGTAGCGGCCGCTCTGGGGGACGCGGTAGGAGATGCGGCTGTCGAACCCGTCGAAATCGTCGTTGAACGCGAGCGACGTTGTGCCGTCGGGCGCGATGAGCTCGAGCGTCGCGTCGAGGGGCGATCCGACTTGAGCGGCATCCACGTCCACGCTGAGAAACTGTCCGGCGGTCAGGTCCAGGAACCAGGTGTCGACGTCGCCCGCCGGATTCACGACGCCGGTGGCCCGGTCGCCGAGGCCCACACTGTCGGCCGTGGGTACGGTGTTGTTGGGCTCGCTCTCGGCGACGATCGACGTCGCGATCGTCGCGACTTGAGCGCTGCGGCGCGTGAGACGCGCCGTGGGGGCCGTGCGCAGCTGCCGCACTGCGTCGCGCCACGAGCGAACACTGGGGGTTTGCGCCAGGCCGGGCGTAGCGACGACCACCGCCAGCAGAATCAGGATCGAGGTTCTCATAAAGCACCAGCCGCGGACACCCCACGTCTGGTGGCTCCGTCGCTCGGCACCGCATCCCGACCCAACCCAAGCGTCCCCCCAATCCGCACTGCGGACCACAGCACCGTTTCGCCTGTGTGGAGCGTCCACGCCGGGTCGAAGCCGGCGGTACCGGAGAGATCGGGAACGACGAGGTCGTAGCCGGTCTCCGTGAGTGCGGCGTACGCCGCAGTCATCGAGATGGCCACAAACGTTGTGGTGCCCTGCTGATACGAGACGACCGCGGATCGATCGTATTCGCTCTGCGGGACGAAGTGTGCTCGCAGCCGCAGCGCGGGCGCGCTCGCGACGGTGCTGAACGTGGGCAGTACGAGCGGTGCGCCGAGCGTGAGGGTGCGGTCGGTGGGCGTGCGGAAATAGAGCGTCGCGCTGCGGGCGCTCCCGGTGGTCGCGGCGCTTACGCTGGCGGCGAGAATCTGTAGATCGCCCGCGAGCAGCTGACTCTCCGGCAGCGCAACGTAGGGACGCGTCACATCGGTCGTCGGACCGATCATCAGGCTCACTGTGAGCTCGTCGCGGTCCGTCAGTAGCCGCGTACCGGACGCCGCGCTTTCCGCGCCGAGGCCATCGAGGGAGACATTCGCGACGGCTGGCGCGAACGCTTCGGCTGACGCGAAGTCCAGCACCGGAAGCGTGGTGCTGTCGGGCACGTCGATGTCTCGCCGCAGGATGAGGCGGGTAATGACATCGCTCCCGTCGGTCCGCGCGGCGAGCAGATCACGCGGACCGCTGGCCAGTCCCTTGAGCTCGAAGGTTCTGTCTACGCTGACGCGCACGCGAGAATTGAAGGACGCGCTGACGAACGCGGTTTCGTTCGCGTCGAGCTGGGCAACCGTCCCGAGCAACGTTTTGGCCGGCGCCGGACCGCAGTCACGCGGATTCGTGTCGCCCGCCGTCACGAGCTCCGCCGGGGTGCCGTATAGCACCGAGAGAACGGTGATGTTGCCGCCGGCCCCGGACAGCGTCGCAATCGCGCCCCGGTCGGCCGAGAACTCGTGGCGGAAGGTCTTGTTGGATCCGCTCGGAGTCGGCGGCGCCTGGGTCCACGCCGCGTCGCCGTCCTGGAACGCCACCCAGGTCGGCTCGAGGCCGGCGCAGTACGCGACCGCAACGGTGGTCGGTGGCGGCGGCGGGGGCGGGGTCGACGGCAACGTGCCGTCAGAGCATGCACCGAGCGTCGCGACCAGAAACAGAACCCAGGATCCCCTTGACATGAGTCTCTCCGTGAAGGACGGAGGGAAACCTGTGAGTCGCCTATTACTGGTGACTTACAACGCGCCATTGAGCGCGCGGTTTAAGCAAGCCGTAAGACTCGTCCCGCACATTTGTCAGGAACCTGTGACGAGGCACCATGTCATCCGACCCGCGACATCCTGACCGCATCTCGACCGCCATGGTCATGGCCGATGGTCTCGCAACGATCTACCGGCGGTGGGGATCGGGGCGCACCCTCTTGCTGCTCGGCGTATCCGAGGCGATCGCTCTCGCGCTGGGCGCCTCGTTCCGGGTCATCGTTCCCGAGCTGCCGCTCGGCTTCCCGGGCGGAGGCGCGGCTCGGTGGCTGAGCGGTGTGTGCGAGGGCCTGGGGATCGCGGAGGCGGCGATCGTTGCCAGCCCCGCGTTGAGGGATGCGGCCTCCCAGTTCGCCCAGGATGTGCCTGACCGCGTGAGGGGAGTCATCATAGCCGACTCCTCGGCAACTGGCCCGGCGGTGCTCCGGGCGGCGGTGGACGGGATCTTCAGTTAGGATTCTCCCATGACGACGGCCCCGGCGCCGCGTGCGGGCTGCCCGGTACAACTCACGACGTTCATCGGCCGCGAACGAGAAATCGCGGCCGTGGACGACCTGCTGCAATCCACCCGATTGGTGACGCTCACCGGGGTCGGCGGCGCCGGGAAGACGCGGCTCGCTGCCGAGGTCGCCGCGCGTGTCACCCCACGCTTCGAGGCCAGCGCCTGGGTGGACCTCGCCAGCCTCTCGGATCCAGCGCTCGTGGCCGAGCTGGTCGCCGCGACGCTCGGCTATCGCGAAGAGGGGGGCCGGTCGGCGGTCCAGACCATGGTGCACCGGTTGTGCGAGTGCGACACCTTCGTCATCCTCGACAACTGCGAGCATCTGGTAGATGCCTGTGCCGAGGTCGCGGAGACGCTGCTCAAGGGTTGCCCGAGCGTCTGCATCCTCGCCACGAGCCGCGAAGCGCTGGGCGTGCCGGGCGAGCAAGCGTGGCTCGTGCCGCCGCTGTCACTGCCCGCCCGCACCACCGCCGCCGAGGTCTTGGGCTCGGAGGCGGGGAGGCTGTTTCTCGAGCGCGCGCGCGCGGTCCTGCCTGCGTTCTCGCTCGATGACGCGAACGCCCCCGCGGTCGCGCAGATCGGTCGGCGGCTCGATGGCATTCCGTTGGCGATCGAGCTGGCGGCGGCGCGAGTGCGCGTGCTCGCGCCCCAGCAGATCGCGGCTCGGCTCGACGACTCCTTCAAGCTGCTCATCTCCTCCGGCCGATCGACCGTGCCGCGGCACCGGACGCTGCGCGAAACGATCGACTGGAGCCATGCGCTGCTCGACCCTGCCGAGGCGGCGCTGTTTCGGCGGCTGTCCGTGTTCGCCGGGACCTTCTCGCTCGATGCCGTCGAGGCGATCTGTCCCGACGACGGCGTCCTCGACATCCTGTCGTCCCTCGTGGACAAGTCGCTCGTCGTGATGGAGACGGTGGGGGGCGAAGCGCGCTATCGCCTGCTGGAGACGCTGCGCCAATACGGGCACGATCGGCTCACCGCCGCGGACGAAGTGGCGGATCTGCGCCGGCGACACGCGCAGTTCTTCACTGAGCTGGTCGCCGCGCGTGAGCGGGAGATGTTTGGCGGCGCGGGCGAACCCGAGTTGACCGCGCGGCTCGTCGCCGAAGAGGGGAATTTTCGAGCCGCGGGTGACTGGGCACACGAGACCGGGGACCACACTACGTCTCTGCGGCTATGCGCCGCCCTGCATTGGCACTGGTACGCACGCGGGCATTTCCGCGAGGGCTGGAAGCGTTTGCAGGCGGCGCTTGCGCACGCGGAGGCGGTGCCGCCGCTCCACGCGGGGAAGGCCCACGTCGCCGCAGCCATGACAGCGCGATTGATCGGCGCGCTCGATCAGGTTGCACCCAACGCAGCGCGGGCCGTGGCTCTGTTGCGCGACCAGAACGACCCGTGGCACCTGTCGTACGCGCTGGTGTTCCTTGGAGTCTCGACGCCTGACCCTGCGGCAGCGGAGCGACTCTTCGTCGAGGCCACCGGCCTGGCGCGCGCGCATGCGCCGGGCAGCGTGCTCCTGGCGTTCGGGCTGTTCTGGCACGGTGTGCTGGCGTTGAACCAACGCGATCTCGATGCGGCCGAGCGGCTGTTGAGCGAGAACCACGCGATCGGTCGCGCGCTGGGACACCCTCCTGCGATCGCGTTCCCGCTGTCGATGCTGGGGCACGTCAAGCTGCAGCGCGGCCACCTCGAGGCTGCCGCCGCGGACCTGCGCGGCGCGCTGCGGATTCATGCCGACAATCGCGACGCCTTGGGTTGCTTCTGGTCGCTGGAAGGGCTCGCACGTCTGGCCCATCTCTCGGGCCAGCCGGAGCGCGCCGCGCAGATTCTCGCCGGCGTGCGCGAGCTGCGCGACCAGATCGGGGCGGCGTGGTCCTCACAAGAGAAGCAGGAATTCGCGGCCCTCGGCGCGTCGTCACCGCCGCCGCGCGCGCTGACGCTCCCGGAGCTTGTCGCGTACGCGCTCGAACCCAGCCCGGGGCTCGCCGGTGCCGTTGAGGCACCCCCGGTCGCTCCTCCCAAACAGGCTTCCGGTACACGCCACTTGACGATCCGAGCACTCGGTGCCTTGCAGATCTCGCAGCCTGCCGGACCTCTCATCTGGGCTTCGGCGAAGCCGCGGGAGCTGCTGTTGTTTATCCTCTGCCACCCCGAGGGTCGCACGCGCGAGCAGGTGGGACTCGCGTTCTGGCCCGAAGCATCGATCGAGCAGGTGCGCAACAGCTTCCACGTCACTCTGCACCGGCTCCGCAAAACCTTGGGCGGCGCACACTGGGTGACGCTCTCCAACGACCAGTACGCGGTGGACTCACGGGTCGCGGTGGATTTCGACGCCAGTCGTTTCGAGCGCGACGTCACCGCGGGACTCGCACGACTCCGGAAGGACGGCGATACGACGCTGCTCGAGGAGGCGCTGACGCTCTACGGTGGCGATTTCCTGGAGCACGAAGTGGTGGGCGACTGGCATCTCGAGCTGCGCGACCGGCTGCGCAACAAGTACGTCGGCGCGCTCGTTGCTTTGGGTGAGCGGCACATGAAACGGGAACGTTGGGCGGACGCGGCCGAGGCGTGGCGCCGCCTCGTGGCGCGAGACGAGCTCGACGAGCGGGCCTACCGCGGCCTCATGACCTGTTACGCCAAGCTCGGCGAGCGGTCGCAGGTGCAGCAGCTCTACCAGCGCGTGGAACGGGTGCTCCAGAAGGAGCTTGAGACGAAGCCCGCGGCGGAGACGGTGCAACTGTATCAGAGACTGATGTCTCCCTAGAGAGGACCGCCCTTGTAAGCGCCGCTGTAATCCCACCAATCCTTCCCCTTAAGTCCCCAGTAAGTCCCTCGTCGCAGGTTTGCTCCACGCAGCACACTCACACTCAGACTGGACAAGGAGAATCATCCCATGCAGCGCGCTCTTGGCCGCACCCTCGCACTCGCCGTCGCCTTCCTCGCGATCAGCGCGTGCAATGACGACAACGGCGTCTCCACGGTGACGCCGCCACCTGTTCCGACTGTCATATCCGCGACGGGGGACATCACCGCGAAGGTCGTCGCATACCGCGCTCTGTTGGGCGATCCCTCGAACGGGGGCACCGCGGGCGAGCAGCCGGCGGGCCGCCGTGAAATCTCGTGGGACGGCGCCGGCGCCAACCCATTCAACAACAGGAACGACTTTCCTGCGGCGTTCTTCAACACGAACGTCAAGTCCGGTGCTGTGTTCACCACGCCGGGCACCGGGTTTCGGAACGACAGCCTGAGGTTCTCGGAAGTGAACGCGACGTATGCGGCCGAGTTCAGCGAGTTCAGCCCGACCAAGATTTTCTCGCCGATCGGCAGCAACGTGATGGACGTGGACTTTCAGATCGCCGGTCAGCCAACGCCGGCGCAGGTCACGGGTTTCGGGGCGGTGTTCAGTGATGTCGATGTCGCCGCCGCGACGATGATCGAGTTGTTCGACGTGAACGGAAAGAGGCTCGGCGTGATCTCCGCGCCCGTGCGCTCCGACGCTGCCGGACTGTCGTTCGTCGGCGCCAAGTTTGCGGAAGCGATCGTGGCGCGGGTTCGCATAACGCTCGGTACTGGAGTGCTGGGAGCAGCCACGAACGACATCTCCGCCGGCGGGCCTGTCGATCTCGTTGTCGCAGACAATTTCATCTACGGAGAGCCGCAGCACATTCAGTAAGACACACGATCTTGCTGGGCAGGGACGTTCAATACCGCGCGCTCGGCTCGATCAAGACCGGGCGGCGGACCAGCCCTAGGTTGATCGGCTCACAGCCACATGGAGACACACATGATGACGCGCAAGACTGGACTCGTCCTGGCCACCCTGACCGGCGCATTGCTGGCGATGGCATGCGGTGGCACCGGCTACGGCACCACCGCACCGCCCCCCGCGGGCAACACGGTAGCTGCCACGCCCTCCCTGACGTTCACACCGGGCACGCTTCCCGTGAACGTTGGCGAAACCGTGACGTTCGCGTTTGGGTCGGTGCCCCACAACGTCTTCTTCACGCAGCAAGCCGGCGCGCCCGCCGACATCGCGGGCAACAACACGAACGTGTCGATCACGCGAACGTTCGCGACGGCCGGCACGTACAGGTACACCTGCCACATCCACCCCTCGATGCAGGGCACCATCGAGGTCCGCTGAGCGGCCCGGGGGGGGGACGTAAACACGGCGGGGTCCGAGGTAAGGACCCCGTTCCGCTTCCTCCTCAGGAGAGCTCCATGACGCTGCAGCAGCGAGGCTCAGCGCGGCAAGGGGGGGCGGCGCACTAGTCGAGGGCCACCTAGCGG
>QHTS01000150.1 GCA_003220905.1 Gemmatimonadota bacterium
ACCCACGTGAAGAGCCGCCTCAACCTGAGCCGTGTGCTGATCGAGCAGGGCAAGGCGCAGGAGGCGCTGCCGCACGTCGAAGCGACGCTCAAGATCGACTCCGCCTCGAGCGAGAGCTATCGCCTGCTGGGTCGAGTGAAGACCGAGCTCGGCGACTCGAGCGCCGCGATCGAGGCGTTCAAGCGAGCGATCGTGCTGGACGAGCGTGACGCCTGGTCGATGAACAACCTCGCAAAGGTGTACATCGGTCAAGGTCGGTTCGAGGAAGCGCTCGGGCCCCTCGCCCGGGCCATCGAGATCGATTCGACGGTCGCAGCGTTCCATACCAATTTGGGGCGAGCCCTGGAGCGCACCGCCGACCGGAGCCGTCTCGCGGAGGCTTTCGTGGAGCAGGTGAAGACCTGGCGGTAGGGAACTAAGGGTGTGGATCGCCTCAGTAGGGGCGCAGCATGCTGCGCCCCTACGACGTTTCGACCCCCCGTCCCAGCGCCACAATCTCCTCCCGGATCGCGTGGCGCTCGGCCACGAGCCGCAGGAACGCCCACCGCCGGAACACGAACAGACTGAGCGCCCGCGCCCCGCCGATGATGCGGTCGAGCCGCTCGAAGAACACCAGCGCGGCATACGCGGTGAGCGGCGCGAGGGCGAAGGCCAGCACCCCCGCCTGCACGCCTCGCCACAGCCAGACGGCCGCCCCCAGGCCGGTCCACGTGAGGGGGAAGAGCAGCATCGCGGCGAGCACCTTGATGCTCGCGAGCGCATCCTCCGCTCCCTTCGCCATACCCGTCGCGACGAACCCCACCGCCCGGTAAGCCGGATAATGCACGACGACACCCACCAGCGCGGCGGGCAGGAGGAGCAGCAGGACCAGCACGGCCTTGCCGACGTAACTGGTCACGCGACCGAGCGTGAAGCGGCCGGGCGCGAGCTGCCGCGGATCGAGCCCCGCGGCCGACAGCGCGGCCTCGTAACGGTCGATCCGGGTCGCCAGGGCCGCGAATCGCTCAGGCCACTGTGACCGCACCACGTCATACCCTGCCAGCAAGCGGCGGCGCAGCGCAAACTCGTCCACCAAGGATGGGGGACCCGCCGGCGCATCATCCTGCGCGCTGACGATGCGGTGGGCCCGGTCCACGAGCGCGTGCGCCTCCGCCTGCTCCGCCTGGAGGGTGACGGCGGCCAGGGCCTGCTCGATCCGCGCCGTCAGCGCGCGCACGGGCCCCGCCGGCGGCTCTTCGCCCGGCTCGAGCGCGACCGGTTCCACCGTGAACGGCTCCCCGAAATACAAGAGCGCCGCGCTCCGGAAGGTGCGCTTCGCCCGGTAGTACAGGCCCGCCGGAACGATCTGGATCGGCGACGCCTCCGCGAGCGCGCCCGCGGCCCCGAACGCGATGCGGGCCGCACCCGTCTTCAACGGCCGGAGCTTGGGATCGGAGTGCGACGCGCCCTCCGGAAAGATGGCGATCGCGCCGCCGCGGGCGAGCACGGCGCGCGCCGTGTCGAACGTCTCGCGGTTCTGTGAGGGGTCGGAGCCCGCGTCCTGACGCCGGTGGACCGGGATCGCCTCGAACGCGCGACAGAAGAATCCGATGACCGGCATCCGAAACAGCGGGGCCTTGGCGAGCAGCGAGACGCGTCGCGGGGCGAGGCACAGAAGGAACGCGGGATCGATCAACCCGCTCGGGTGGTTCAGGACGAAGATCACCGGACCGCTTCGAGGCACGCGCTCGGCGCCCGAGACCTCGATGCGGCGGAAGAAGACACGCAGGATCAGACCGAACAGCCCCCGGAAAAGCGCCCTCACGGCGACGGCTCGCCGCCGACGCGTCCCCCCCGCCAGGCGGCGTAGGTCCAGATGAGGCCTCCGGCGAGCACGGCCAACGGAATGATCAGCACCGCTTCCCCCAGCGAGCGTGCGTCGGACAGCGCCCCGACGAGGGACGGGGAGGGGACGTCGCCCAAGAGGTGAATCGTGAAGATGCTCAAGGCCACCGCCGTAGCCCGCATGTGCGGTGAGACCACGTTGACGATCGCGGAGTTGATCGGGCCGGTGGAGGCGAACAGACAGAGCTCCGCCGCCACGATGGCCGCCCAATAGACGGCGGCCTGCGGGGCGGCGAGCGCGACGAACGTGAGCGGCGCGGCGACGAGCGTGACCACCCCCGAGACCCAGAGGTACGCCTGCCGCGAGGCACGAAGGAAGTAGTCGCCGATCCAGCCTCCGGCATACGTCCCGATGAATCCCGTGACCACCACGATCGCGCCGAACTGTACGGTCGCCTGCGCCTTCGGAATCCCGCGCGCACGCTCGAGGAACGAGGGGGTCCAGAAAGCCAGCGCGCCTATGGCGAACGTGTAGGCGGCATAGCCCAGGACCGTGAGGACATAGGGGCGATTCCGAAGCAACGCGGCGTACGCCGCGCGCGCGGCACCGCCCAGCGACGGGCCGTGGCCGCCCGGGATCGCGGCGCCCACGGCGTCCTGCGCGCCGCGCGGCGGATCGTACAGCCGCAGCGCCAGCGCCGCGAGCACCAGTCCGGGCACGCCCGCGACGAAGAACGCCTGCCGCCACCCGAAGTAATGATCCACCAGCCCCCCCACGATGTACCCGAGCGCCGAGCCGATCGGGATCGCGGCGAAGAAGACAGCGAATACCCGGCCACGTCGCTCGCGTGGGAAGTAGTCGGCAAGGAGCGCCGGCGAGATCGTGCCGTAGGCCGCCTCACCGACGCCCACCGCGGCCCGGGCCGCGAACAGCGACGCGTAGCTCGTCGCCAGGCCCGCGAGCGCCGTCGCCACGCTCCAGATCGCGACGCCGAGGCCGAGCAGCCGTGTCCGGGACCGCGCGTCGCCCAGCGAGCCGAACAGCGGCGCAGCGATCATGTACACGATGATGAAGCCGGTCATGAGCGACCCGAGCTGCGTGTCCGAGAGCCGGAGCTCCGAGTGCTTCATGCTCTCGGCGAGCGCGGCGACGATCCACCGGTCCAGATAGTTGAACAGGTTGATCAGCGTGAGGACGGCAAGCGCCCTCCGCCCGAGGCGCGCGAACTCAGGCCCTACAGGTGGGCCTGCAGCCACGCCGTGAACAGCCCGTACAGGTTTTCCCGCGTGTTGCCGCCGGCGATCGAGTGGGTCTTGTTCGGGTAGATCCGCATGTCGAACTGCTTGTTCGCGGCCTCGAGGCGCTCCACCAGGCGCTCGCTGTTCTGAAAGTGCACGTTGTCGTCGCCCGTGCCGTGCACCAGTAGGAAGCTGCCCTTGAGGCTGTCGGCGTAGGTGAGCGATGCGCTCTCGTCGTAGCCGGTCGGGTTCTCCTGGGGCGTGCGCATGTAGCGCTCGGTATAGATCGTGTCGTAGAAGCGCCAGTCCGTGACGGGCGCCACGGCGATCGCCGCCTTGAACACACCCCCACCCAGAAACACGGTGCGCGAGGTCATGTACCCGCCGTAGCTCCACCCCCAGATCCCGATCCGATCCGCACTGACGAACGGCTGCTGGCCGAACCAGCGCGCCGCCGCGATTTGGTCGGCCGATTCGTACCGGCCCAGGTGCAGGTAGGTCATCTTCATGAACCTCGCGCCACGCCCGCCCGTCCCGCGATTGTCCACGCTCGCCACCAGGTACCCGTCCTGGGCGAGCATCTGATGCCAGAGGTATTGTGCGCCCCCCCACGCGTCCGTGACGGTCTGGGAGCCCGGCCCGCCGTACACGAACAACAGCAAGGGGTAACGCTTCGCCGGGTCGAAATCCCGCGGCTTGATGATCCAGGCGTTGAGCTCCACGCCACCGGGTGTCGGGACCTTGAGAAACTCCGGGGCTCGGAGGCGCAGCGCGTCCACCTTGCGCACCAGCGCCAGGTCGCCGGTCAACGGCCGGACGAGCTTCCCGTCGGCGCGCCGCAGCGTCTCGACCGGGGGCACACCGGCCCGCGAATAGGTGTCGACGTACATCTGGAACGTCGGATTGAACTGCACGCCGTGCGTGCCCGGCTCCGTCGAAATCCGCGCCAGCCCCTTCCCGTCGAGACCGACCCGGAGCAGCGGCCGGGCGAGCGGCCCGTCGATGGCGCCGGTGAAGTACAGCACCTTGGCCTGCTCGTCCACACCAAGCAGCTCGAACACATCCCACCCACCGGGGGTGACGCGCCGGACCAACGAGCCGTCTCGATTGAACAGATAGACCTGGTCGTAGCCATCCCGCTCGGAAACGAACAGGAATTGCCTGCCGCCGGCGATCCAGCGGGGCTGGTTGGCGTCGACCCACGCCGAGTCGCGGTCGCTCATGATCACACGCGCCGCACCGGTCGTCGCGTCCGCGAGCAGCAGGTCGAGCCGGTTCTGGTGGCGGTTGAGGCGCGTGAGCCAGAGGTCGTTTGGCGAATCGGCGAAGTCCATCGCGGCGACGTAGCTGTCCGTCTCGGCGCCGAGGTCGACCCACGACGTGCGGCCGGTCGCCACCTCCGTCACGCCGATCTTCACCGTGGAGTTCGTCGTGCCCGCCTTGGGGTAGCGCACCGGTACCAGGGCCAGATAGAGCGAGTCATGGTCGACCAGATAGAAGGGTCGGATGGCCGTCTGGTCGAACCGCCAGAACGCGATACGCCGCCCGTCGGGACTCCAGCGGAAGGCGTCACGCAGGTCGAGCTCCTCCTCGTAGACCCAGTCGGAAGTGCCGTTGATGACGTTCTCGCCGCCGTCGGTGGTGAGCGCCGTCTCGGCGCCGGTGGCGAGGTCGGTCACGTAGACGTTGTTGTCGCGGACGAAGCCGACCAGTCGCCCGTCGGGCGAGAACTTGGCGAACTGCTGGTAGCCGGGCCGGGCGCTCACCGGCATGAGGCGCTTCCCGGCGAAGTCCCATACGAAGAAGGTCCCCTTCGTGTTTTGACGCCAGACGCGTGCCGAATTAGTGAAGACGAGGAGCTTCGAGCCATCCGTGGAAAAGCGGTATTCCTCGATCGCGATCGGTTTCCCACCTCCGGGCGGGACCAGGTCGGCGCCGCGTACCAGCAGCTGCTTCGTGCCGGTGAGCGCATCGACCCGGTACAGATCGGTATTGCCGGAGGCGTCGTCCTCGACGGCCGTGTACGCCTTGCCGTCCTTCATCCAGGCGACGTCGACCAGGTCGCTCGCGTACTCGCGCGAGCCCCAGATGGCATGCACAGTGAGCGGCGGGGCCTGAACGCCCTGGGCGGCCAGCGGCTCCGCAAGATAGATGACGGCGCAAACGGCAACGAGCTGACGAACCGCGGCTGAAACCATGATGGCGCTCGGCGGCAGGTTGGGGGTGCCCCAAACCTACCCACCAACGCTTATCGTGGAAGATTGGACAGGCGCACGGTTTGGGGGCACGTTTCCTGCACGAAAGCGTCGGAGCCCTCCATGCCCTCGTGCCCCCTTGCCCTCCGCCGCCGCTGGAACGGTGCACCCTAGCAGAGGCGAATTCCCTCGCCTGTGTGCCGCGCACTGGCCGACCGGCGCCTACCGCCGGGAGCGCCTCCCGGAGCGCGTGCTGCAGTTCGGCACGGGCATGCTGCTGCGCGCGCTGTGCGCCGCGTCCGTCGACGCCGCGAATTCGGCGGGCGCGTTCTCCGGCCGCGTCGCCGTCATTCAGAGCACCCCGCAGGGCCAGGCACGCGCCATCAACGCGCAGGACGGCCTGTTCACGCTGGTGGAGCGCGGGCTCGAGCAGGGAACGCCGGTCGAGCGGACACGACTGGTCGGCGCGATCTCGCGCGCACTGGTCGCGGACGCCGAGTGGCACGCGGTGCGCGACCTGGTCGCGCGACCTGAGCTGCAGGTGATCGTGAGCAACGTGACGGAGGCGGGCTTTCGCCTGGACGCGAGCTTCCCCGCCAGGTTGACGGACCTCCTGCATACACGTTTCGCGCGCTTGCCCGACGGTCCGCAAGTGTTCGTCATTCCCACCGAGCTGGTGGACGACAACGGGCCACGTCTCGCAGCAATGGTCGACCGCCTGGCCGACGGACTCGGGCAAGGGCCTGAGTTCCGCAAGTGGCTCGGGGCCCGGGTGCGGTTCTGCTCTTCGCTCGTGGACCGGATCACGACTGGCATGCCCGCCCCAGACGTGCGCGGGGCCCTCGAGCAGCGTCTCGGGTACGCGGACGCCCTCCTCACCGTCACAGAGCCGCACGCCCTCTGGGCGATCGAAGCCGATCCCGCCGAGCTGCGGACCACGTTTGCGATCGACGTCCTCCCCGAGTCGGTGATCATCGCGCCCGACATCGGTTTCTACCGGGAGCGCAAGCTGCGACTGTTGAACGGCGCGCACACCGCGACCGCGCCGCTCGCGCTCCTCGCGGGCGTGCGGACGGTGCGCGACGCCGCCGAGCATCCCCGCCTGAGTGCCTTCCTCCGCCACATCCTGTTCGAGGAGATCCTGCCCGCCACGGACCTGCCGGCCGATGCCGCGCTGGCGTTCGCCGAAACCGTGATCGATCGTTTTCGCAACCCGTGGCTCGATCACGAGTGGCGGGTGATCGCCGCCAACCAGACGGTGAAGCTGCGGCTTCGCGTGGTGCCGTCGCTCACAGGGTTCGCCCGGAAGCGCGGCAGGGCACCGCAAGGGTTGGCCCTGGGCCTTGCGGCCTATCTGCGGTGGGCCCGCTCACATCCCGCCGGCGACGCCGATCTGCCGCTGATCGAGCGGCACTGGCGGACGGCGACCGCGCTGCCAGGACTCGCCGCCAGTGCGCTGGCCGACACGGATTTGTGGGGCGTCAATCTGGCCGAGCTGCCGGGGCTCCTCGAGGCCACGACGCGCTGGCTGCTGCTGCTGGAGCGTGACGGGGTGGACGCCGCGCTCGAGGCGCTGCGCGGTATGCCGGAGCACACGGCCACCGGCCGGACATGACGATGACGCTCGCCACGACGCCTCGCCCCGAGCTCGATCCGCTGCTCCAGAGCGGTGTGATCGCGGTGGTTCGGGTGTCCGAGCCGATCCGGCTGGGTCCCGCCGCCCGCGCGCTGGCGGCGGGCGGGGTGGGCGCGGTGGAGGTCACACTGACCACGCCGGGCGCGATCGACGCGATCGCCGACCTCGCCTCCGATAAGGGGCTCGCGGGGTGCGTGATCGGCGCTGGCACCGTGCTCGACGAATCCGCCGCTCGCCACGTCATCGACGCCGGCGCGCGCTTCGTGGTGAGCCCGGCGCTCAATCCGGCCGTGATCCGCGTGTGCCGCGACCGCGAAGTCCCGTGCATGCCCGGTGCCTTCACCCCGACCGAGATCCTCGAAGCGTGGCGCGCGGGCGCGCCGGTCGTGAAGCTCTTTCCTGCTTCGACGGTCGGTCCCCGCTACATCCGCGACCTGCTCGCGCCGCTGCCGTTCCTGCGGCTCGTGCCCTCGGGCGGCGTGACGCTCGAGAACGCCGGGGACTGGATCCGCGCCGGCGCTGCGGCGGTGAGCGTGGGAAGCGCGCTCGCAAGCGCCGCCCTGCTGGCCGACGACGCGACGGCGGAGCTCACGGCGCGCGCCCGGTCGTTCGTCGAGCGCGTCGCCCAGGCCCGGCGCTACTCGGGCAACGCGCCGTGACACGGGTGGTCACGTTCGGCGAGCTGCTGTTGCGACTCAGCCCACCAGGTGAGGAAACACTGTTCGAGTCGAGCGACCTCGTTACGTGCTTTGGCGGCGCGGAGGCGAACGTGGCGGTCGCCCTGAGCCATTTCGGCGTGCGATGCGACTATGTCACGTGCGTGCCCGACAATCCCATCGGGGACGCCGGCGTGGCGGCGCTCGAGGTAGAAGGCGTCGGCACCGAATGGATCGCGCGCGGCGGCGAGCGCCTGGGGATCTACTTCGTGGAGCCGGGCGCCGATCTGCGTGCCATGCGCGTCGTGTACGACCGAGCGGGCTCTGCCTTGGCCCGCATCGAGCCGCGTTCCATCGACTGGCCTCGGGTGCTCGCGGGCGCCGACTGGTTCCACGCCTCGGGGATCACCCCCGCGCTGGGCGACGGGCCGGCCGCCGCGCTCGCGGGCGCGATCGCCTGTGCGCGTGCCCAGGGCATACAGGTCAGCTTCGACTTGAACTACCGCGAGGCGTTGTGGCGCGACCGCGACCCACGACCGCTCGTCGAGCCCCTGGCGCGACAGGCGACGGTCTTGATCGCCAACCCGACGGCCGTGCGAGCCATGCTCGGGATCGAGGCCGACGACACCTCGCTCGCGACGCCCGAGCCCGCGCGGGAGCTCGCGAAGCGGCTCGCGGAGCGTTGCGGGGTCAAGCGGGTCGCGCTCACGCGACGCGAGATCCTCGGGCCCCGACGGCACGGCTGGAGCGCCGTACTGTACGATGCGGAGACCGGCTCGTTCGCGCAGAGCCGGCGCCACTGCGTGGACGTCGTGGACCGGGTGGGCGGTGGCGACAGCTTCGCCGCAGCGCTCATCGCGCGCCTCGTCGGCGGGGACGCACCGGCCCCGGCGCTCGAGTTCGCCGTGGCGGCGAGTGCGCTGAAGCTCACCGTGCCCGGCGACTTCAGCCGCGCCAGCGTGCGGGAGGTCGAGGAGCTGCTCCGGACATGATCCCGAGCTTCCGCTGGTTCGGCGCCGCCGATCCGATCCCGCTCGCCCACATTCGACAGATCCCCGGTGTCACAGGCATCGTGAGCGCGTTGCATGACGTGCCGGTGGGCGACCCTTGGAGCCGCGCGCGCCTCGGCACGCTCAAGGCACAGATCGAGGACGCTGAGCTTTGTCTGGCCGTCGTCGAGAGCATCCCGGTGCACGAGGACATCAAGCTGGGACGCCCCGGGCGCGATCGGCTCATCGACCACTACTGCGCCAGCATCGCGAGTATGGGCGAGCTCCGCATACCCGTGTTGTGCTACAACTTTATGCCGGTCTTCGACTGGACACGCACCGACCTCGCCATGCGGCTGCCCGACGGGTCCACGGCGCTCGCGTACGACGACCGGGCCCTCGCCGCCATCGATCTGTCGCGCGGAACCGCAGCGCTCCCGGGGTGGGCCATGGCATACCAGCCCGCCGATCTCCAAGCGCTGCTCGCCGCCTACCGCGACGTGGACGCGGAGCGCCTGTGGGACAATCTCGCGTACTTTCTGGAGCGCGTCGTGCCGGTCGCCGAGCAGGCCGGCGTGCGCCTCGCGATCCATCCAGACGATCCTCCCTGGCCCATCTTTGGCCTGCCGCGGATCATCACAGACGCCCGAGCCCTCGAGCGTCTCGTGGCCCTCGTGGACAGCCCGGCGAACGGCGTGACGTTCTGCACCGGCTCGCTCGGCGCGAGCGCCGAGAATGATCTGCCGGCCATGGTGCGTCGTCTGGGAGGCCGCATCCACTTCGCGCACTGCCGCAATGTCCGGATCACGGGTGAGCGCCGGTTTCACGAGACCGCTCATCCCTCGACCTGCGGCAGCGTGGATCTGTTCCAGGTCCTGTCCGCTCTCAGAGACGTCGGATTCGCGGGTCCGATGCGCCCCGACCACGGCCGCATGATCTGGGGCGAAACCGGCCGCCCTGGTTACGGGCTGTACGATCGGGCGCTCGGCGTGACGTACCTGCAAGGTCTGTGGGAAGCCATCTCCCGGAGGGATGCGTGAGCACGGCGGTCGCCCCCCAGCGGATCGGGTACCGGTGGACGGTTTGCGCGTTGCTCTTCGTGGTCACCACCATCAACTATGTCGACCGCCAGATGCTCGGGATCCTCGCGCCCACGCTGCAGCGCGAGCTCGGTTGGTCCGAGGCCGCCTATGGCGACGTCGTCTCGTGGTTCACCCTGCCTTACGCCTTCGGGTTCCTCGCGGCGGGGCGGCTGTTCGACCGGATAGGCGTGCGGCGCGGGTTCGCGGCGGCCGTAATCGCGTGGAGCCTCGCTGCCATTGGGCACGCGTTCGCCCGCACGACAGCTCTGTTTTCCGCCGCGCGCGCTCTGCTTGGCGTGACCGAGTCGGCAAATTTTCCCGGCGCCATCAAGGCCGTCGCCGAGTGGTTCCCCAAGAAGGAGCGGGCGCTCGCGACCGGGATCTTCAACGCGGGGACGAACACCGGCGCGATTATCACACCCCTCCTCGTCCCCTGGATCGCGCTCACGTGGGGTTGGCAGTGGGCCTTCATCGCGACAGGCGCGCTCGGGTTCTTCTGGCTCCTTCTCTGGCTCGCCCTGTACCGCAGTCCCGAGTCGAACCCGCGCGTTTCGAGGGACGAGCTGGCACACATCTGCAGCGACCCGTCCGACCCCGAACACGCCGGCGTGCCCTGGATCCGCCTGCTCGGGTTCAGGCAGACCTGGGCGGTCGCGGCGGGGAAGCTGCTGGCTGACCCGATCTGGTGGTTCTACCTGTACTGGCTCCCGAAATTCCTGGACGCCCGGTACGGGATCAGGCTGGCGCAGGTGGCGCTCCCGCTCGTCGTCGTGTACGTGGTGGCCGATGTCGGATCGATCGGCGGAGGGTGGCTCTCGGGCGCCCTGATCAAGCGCGGCTGGACGGTCAATCGGGCGCGGAAGACCGCGCTGCTCGCCATGGCGCTCCTGATCGTGCCGACCGCGCTGGCCCCGCTCGCGGGAAGCATGTGGGCGGCGGTCGCGATCGTGAGCGTCGCGGCGGCGGCGCACCAGGCCTGGTCTGCGAACGTGTATACGCTGGCGAGCGACATGTTCCCGCGGGCGGCGGTGGGCTCGGTGGTTGGGATCGGCGCGTTCGCCGGCGGCATAGGCGGCTGGGCGTTCCAGCGGGTTACCGGCCGGATCCTCCAAGCCAACGGGAACGACTACACGCCCATCTTCATCGTGTGCGGGCTGGCCTACGTCTCGGCCTGGACCATCATTCACTTCCTCGCTCCGCGGCTCGAGCCCGCGACCACCGGATGAACCCCACGAGGTACTGAAAATGCCCGACCAATCCGTGCCGCGACGTGCCTTCCTCACCGCCACCGCCGCGGGCGTGGCCGGCGTGGGCCGCGCCCCCTCGTTCTCCCTCTCCACGTTGTGGAGCGGGGGCCAGGGGGTGAGGCCTTCCGCGCCCCCCGCCCCCCTGCTGTTGGGCGTAGCGAGCTACTCGCTCCGGAACTTCCCCCGCGACAAGGCGATCGAGATGGTGAAGGCGCTCGGCACGCCGTATATCAACCTCAAGTCCGTGCACCTGCCCTACGAGCTGTCGCCCGAGGAGCTGGCGGCCGCGCGGCGCGAAATCGAGGGTGCGGGCCTGCACATCGTGGGGGGTGGTGTGATCACCTTCGACCAGGATACCGACGAGGACGTGGGGAAGTACTTCGCGTACGCCAAGGCGGCCGGCATGCCGCTGATCGCCGCGCACGCCGACGCGCAGACCCTGCTGCGCATCGAGCGGTTCGCCAAGCAGTACGATATCAAGGTCGCCCTCCACAACCACGGCCCGGAGGACAAGCGGTTCCCTTCCCCCTATGACGCGTTGAAACACGTGCGCACCATGGATCGCCGGATGGGACTGTGCATCGACATCGGGCACACCGTGCGGACGGGCACGGACGTCGTGCAGGCGATCGCGGACGCGGGCCCGCGAGTCCTCGACATGCACGTCAAGGACCTGCGCGATCGGACGACGGCGGCGAGTCAGTGCATCGTCGGCGAGGGCGCCATCCCCATCGCTGCGATCTTTCAGCAGCTCGAGACCATCGGGTATCGGGGCTACGTCAACCTGGAGTACGAGATCGACGCCGACGACCCGCTGCCAGGGATGAAGCAGTCGTTCGCGTACATGCGGGGCGCGCTCGCCGGGCTCGACGCCGCCCGCCGGAGCCCACATTCTTGACCCGTACGGCGAGATCGCCATCTGGAAAGGAAGGAGTGACGCCGTGAACCACGCTTCGATCAGTCGCCGCCAGGCCCTCCAGCAGGTAGCGATGCTGTTGGGCGGCGCCATCTCCGCTCCGACGGTAGCGGGCGTTCTGAGCACGGCCACGCGACGCGCGTGGGCGGCCTCGCCGCAGTGGGCGCCCCGGACCCTGAGCGCCGCCCAGCTGGAGCTCGTCGCGACCGTGGCCGAGCACATCATTCCCCAGACCGACACGCCGGGCGCCCGCGGCGCCGGCGTCCACCGCTTCGTGGATACGCTGCTCTCCGATCATTACCCGACCGAGGAGCGCGACCGTTTCCTGGCGGGCCTGGCGGACGTGGACGCGCGGGCGCAGGCGGCCCAGGGCAAGACCTTCATCGCGTGCACGCCGCAGCAGCAGGTCGCGCTGCTCACGGCCATGGACGAGGCAGCGTACCCGCCCGTGCGGATCGACTCCGCCCGGCCTCCCGAGACCTGGTTCTTCCGGCGGATGAAGGAAGTGACGCTGGTCGGCTACTACACGTCGGAGATCGGGGCGTCGCGGGAGCTGCGCGTCAACCCCATGGGCATGTACCGCGGCGACATTCCGTTCCCGGCGAGCGGGGGGAGGGAATGGTCATGACCTCCTACGACGCGATCGTGATCGGCTCCGGAATCACGGGCGGTTGGGCTGCCAAAGAGCTGACCGAGAAGGGATTGCGCACGCTGGTGATCGAGCGCGGGCGCAACGTGGTCCATCGCAAGGACTACATCACCGAGCACAAGCCGACCTGGGAGCTGCCGCTTCGCAACGCGCGGCTGTCGGTGGGAACCAAAGCCGCCGAGGACTACCCGATCCAGGCGCGCACCAACCAGTTCCGCGAGTCGAACAAGCACTTCTTCGTCAACGACCACAAGCATCCCTACATCGAAGAGAAGCCCTTCACCTGGATTCAGGGCGACCAGGTCGGCGGCAAGTCGCTCATCTGGGGCCGCCAGGTGTATCGCTGGAGTGATCTGGACTTCGAGGCGAATCTGCGCGACGGGCACGGCGTAGATTGGCCGATCCGCTATGCCGACATCGCTCCATGGTACAGCTACGTGGAGCGGTTCATCGGCGTGAGCGGCGAGAAGCTCGGGCTGCCGCAGCTCCCCGACGGCGAGTTCCAGCCCCCCATGGAGATGAACGCCGGCGAGAAGCTCGTGAAGGCCGGGATCGAGCGGGCGTTTCCGGACCGGCACGTGACCATCGGGCGGGTGGCGATCCTCACGCAACCCTTGCACGGTCGGTTGCCGTGCCACTATTGCGGCCCGTGTGAGCGCGGCTGCTCGACTGGCTCGTACTTCTCGAGTCAGTCGTCCACGCTACCGGCGGCACAGGCCACGGGGCGGCTCACCATCGTGCCGAACAGCATCGTGCATTCGGTGCTGTACGACGCGGACAAGAACCGCGTCACGGGCGTCCGGATCGTGGACACGAACACCAAAGCGACCCGAGAGTACTACGCCCGCGTGGTGTTTGTCTGCGCCTCCGCGCTCGGCACGGCCCGAATCCTCCTCAACTCCACGTCGTCGCGGTTTCCGAACGGCCTGGCCAATTCGAGCGGTGTGTTGGGTCACTATCTGATGGACCATCATTTCCTGGTCGGGGCGCGCGGCCGCATCGATGGCCTGCTGGACCGTTATTACCAGGGCAACCGTCCGAACGGCATCTACATCCCGCGCTTCCGCAACCTGGGTGACGATACCTCGCGCCGCGACTACGTGCGCGGCTTCGGCTATCAGGGCGGTGCCGGACGGGAGGGTTGGGGTCGGGGAGGCGGCGAGGCCGGGTTCGGTGTGGAGCTCAAGCACCGGCTGCTAGAGCCGGGCGGTTGGTCGATGGACATGACGGGGTTCGGCGAATGCCTGCCGCGCGAGGACAACTTCGCGGCGCTCTCCGATCAAACCGACGAGTTCGGGATCCCCGTGCTCCGCA
>QHTS01000151.1 GCA_003220905.1 Gemmatimonadota bacterium
GTGGACCATTGCGCGGCGCGAGCTGAAGGCGCTGTTCGACCAGCCGACGGCCTACATTCTGCTGGTCGTCTTTACCGCGGTGAACGGCTTCCTCTCTTTCCGTCAGCTGGACCTGTACGGCGTCGCGTCGCTCCGCCCGATGCTCGACTTCCTGCCCTGGGTGTTTCTGTTTCTCGTCCCGGCGGTGACGATGCGCGCCCTCGCCGAGGATGCGCGCTCGGGTACCCTCGAGGTGGTGCTGGCGCAGCCGATCAGCGAGCTGGAGCTGCTGCTCGGCAAGTACGTCGGCCAGTTGCTTTTCCTGTGGCTCGCGCTGGCCATCACGCTCACCATCCCGCTCGGCCTCGCTTTCGGGACCGCGCCGCCGCTCGGGATCGTGGTCGCGCAATATGTCGGTGCGGCCCTGTTGATCCTCGGGCTCGGCGGCGTCGGAGTGTGGGCGTCGAGCCTCACGCGCAACCAGATCACGGCGTTCATTCTCGCGGTGTCGGTCATGTTCGCGCTGATCCTCGTCGGGCTCGATCCCCTGATCGTGGGCCTCCCGCCCCAGCTCGGAGCGATCGCCGCGTCGCTCGGCGTGTTGTCGCACTTCTCGGGGATCGGCCGCGGGGTGATCGACCTGCGCGACGCCGTCTATTTCGTCACGCTCGCCGCGCTGTTTCTGGTCTTCGCGTATCTCGCCTTGCTGTCCCGGAAGGCCACGCCGCGAGGCGAGGCGCTCAAACGGCTGCGGCTGGGTACCGCGTTCCTCGCGGTCGCGATGATCGTGGTGAACCTGCTCGGACGGCACATCGGCGGCCGGATCGACCTGACGCCCGGGAATTCGTTCACGCTGTCCCGCGCCACGCGACAGCTGCTGCAAGGCCTCCCGGACCTCGTGACCATGAAGCTGTTCGCTTCGGCGGCGCTGCCGCCCGAAGTCGCCTTCCTCAAGCGCGACGTCGACGATCTCCTGAGCGACTACCGCGCGGCTGGGTGGGGCAAGGTCAAGCTGGTCATCGCGGACCCGGCGGCCGACAGCGTCGCACTGAAGGAGGCCCGCTCCCTCGGGATCCCGGCCGTCCAGTTCAACGTGCTGGGGCAGGCCGAGCTGCAGGTGAAGGAGGGCTACCTGGGCGTGGCGGTGCGCTACGCCGACGGCGTGAAGACCATCCCGTTCGTGCAGCAGACCAACGATCTCGAGTATCGGCTCACGTCCGACATCCGGGCGCTGACCCACCCCGAGACGGCGGCCATCGCGTTCGGGGAGATCAGCGACGCGGCGGCGGCGCGCGGCCAGCGCAGCTTCGAGGCGCTGCGCGAGCGGCTGGGTAGCCACTATGACGTGCGCGGATTCGGCGTGGCCGACACGACCATCGCTCTAGGCGTCCGGGTCATCGTCGTCGCCGGCACGCCCGATTCGCTCAGCGACGCCCAGGTCACGCGGCTGCGCGGATTCCTCGACCGGGGCGGCAGTCTGCTCCTGATGGCGGGAGGCATGCAGCTGCAGCTGTCCCCGCAGGCGCCGCCGTTCGCCGTCTCGCGACGCGTCGGGTGGAACGAGCTGCTGAAACCGTACGGTGTCTCGATCGCCTCGGACATGGTGTACGACCTGGCGTCGAACGTGCAGGTCGGCATCCCGGCGCAATTCGGCCAGGTGCTGGTGCCCTATCCCTTCTGGCTGCGGGCACTCAGCACCAAGGCGTCGCCCGTGAACGCCGATCTCGATGCCGCGCTGCTGCCGTGGGCGAGCCAGCTCGACACCGCACACGCCCCGCTCAAGACAGTGACGCCCCTGTTGGTCACGAGCCGCGCCGGCGGCGTGCAGGAGACGACGGCGTTTCTCGACCCCTCGCGCGCGTTCAGCCGCGACAGCCTGCGATCGCGCCTCGTGGCGCTGCTCGTGACCCCGCTCCCGCGCGACACGACGAACGGAGCCCTGCGCGGCCGTCTCGTGGTGGTCGGGAGCAGCGACTTCGCCAGCGACCGGTACGCGCGCAACGCCCCCGAGAACCTCGTGTTCGTCGAGAACGCGATCGACTGGCTCGCCCAGGACGATGCATTGATCGGCATCCGCTCCAAGAACCGCGCCCCGCCACCGCTCGTGTTCACGAGCGCCACCACGCGCAGCGCGGTCAAGTACGGCAACGTCATCGGCGTGCCGGTGCTGCTCGTGATCGGCGGAGTCCTTCGGTTGTGGCGGCGCCGTCGGACGACGCGGCGGACGTATCGGCCGCTCACCGCGGGCAGCGCTGCATGAGCGCCAAGCATCTCAAGCTCATCGCCGTCGGTCTCGTCGTCCTGCTGCTCCTGTGGGGCGGCAGCGAGCTGCTGTCGCGCGGCTCGGACTCGGTGACGGGGTCGCTCGCGCTGCCCGCGCTCTCGCAGACGGACGTGGACACCATCTCCGTCGTCAAGGGAACGGACTCGATCGTGCTCGCCAAGCAGTCGCCCACGGCGTGGAGCGTGAGCGGCCACCGTGCGGCGTTCGCCGCGGTGGGCGAGGTGTTTCAGGCCCTCGCGGATACCGCGCGTCCCGAGCTCGTGGCCCAAGCACCTTCGTCCTTCGCCCGTCTCGGCGTGGACAGCGCGGCCGGTCGGTGGCTGCGCCTGCGCGGCGGCGGGAAGCCGCTGCTCGAGCTCATCATTGGGACGCGCGCCACCGACTTCCAGCGCGTGTACGTCCGCCGCCCGGGCGACACACATGTCTATCTCTGGCTCGGTCGCCTCGCCGCCGCCGTGGATCGGCCCGTGGACGGCTGGCGTGACAAGCGGATCGCCGCGCTCGAGCCCGACAGCATCGTCGCGCTGGACGTGGTGCGCGGGACGGACCGCTATGCCTTGACGCGGTCCGGCGAGCGCTGGGCGTTGAACGGGCAGGCAACCGATTCTGCCGCCGTCGCCCGCTACCTCGAGCGGCTGAAGACCATCACGGCCGCGGGGTTCGCGGCGCCCGCCGCTGTCGACTCGGCCAAGGCGCGCGCGGTTCGGCGCCTCACCGTGCGCGGCGCCCACGGCGTGGTCCTCACGCTCGCGTTCGATTCGACGGCCTCGGGCTTCCTGGTGCATCACGTCGCCGGTGCGGGAGGCGAAGGCGCGACGGTGTACCGCATGAACGTTTGGGACGTGGATGGCGTCACGCCGGCGAGTCGCTCGCTCAAGAAGTAAGCCCTTGGCTTCGCGCAGTTTGCCGTCTATTTTGCAGGGCTCACCATGGCGGACCTCTCGCTCTCGCGGAGCCAGCTGTTGCTCCTCGCCGGGACGGCCAACCGGCCGCTCGCCGAGGAGATGGCCGAGCACTTGGGGCAGCCGCTGTGTGCCGTGACGATCCGCCGCTTCGCCGACGGGGAGATTTTCGTCAAGATCGACGAGAACGTGCGCGGTCGGGATGTGTTCATCATCCAGCCGACCAACCCGCCGGCGGAGAACCATCTGGAGCTGTTGTTCCTGATCGACGCGGCGCGACGCGCCAGCGCGGCGCGGATCACGGCGGTGCTGCCGTACTTCGGCTACGCGCGCCAGGACCGCAAGGATCAGCCGCGCGTCGCCATCAGCGCCAAGCTCATGGCGAACCTGATCACGGCGGCGGGCGCAGACCGGGTGTTGGGGATGGACTTCCATTCCCATCAGCTGCAGGGGTTCTTCGACATTCCGGTGGACCACCTGTACGCGGCACCGGTGTTCGTGAGCCACTTCCGCCAGAAGCAGCTGTACGATCCGGTGGTGGTGGCGCCCGACGTGGGATCGGCGAAGATGGCGCGGGGATTCGCGAAGCGGCTGAACGCTTCGCTCGCGATCATCGACAAGCGGCGCCCGTCCGCCAACGTGGCCGAGGTGGTGAACGTCGTGGGTGAGGTGGCCGATAAGGACTGTCTCATCCCGGACGATATGATCGACACCGCGGGGACCGTCACCGAGGCGGCGGCGGCGCTCAGGCGGCTCGGCGCGCGCAACATCTACGCGTTCGCCTCGCACGCCCTCTTGTCGGGGCCGGCGGTGGAGCGGCTCCGCGCCTCGGCCATCAGCGAGGTCGCGGTGACCAACACGATCCGGATCCCCGACGAGCAGATCTTCGACAAGCTGAAGGTGCTGTCGATCGCGGGACTGATGGCCAAGGCGATCGGCTACGAGCACTCGAACCAGTCGGTGAGCGCGCTCTTCGATTGAGCGCATCGTGCGACGTGCAACGTGTAACGGGTAACTGATTCTATGGCACAAACAGTCTCTCTCTCGGCAGCTCCCCGCCAGGCGACCGGCAAGGGCGCCGCGCGGCAAGCGCGCTTCCGCGGCAAGGTTCCGGCCGTGATTTATGGCCACGGGCGGGCCACACAGCCGCTCGAGCTCGAGGCCAAGGCGCTCGAGAAGGCGCTGCAGGGCGTCGAGCCCGCGAGCACGATCATCGAGCTTGCGGTGGACGGCAAGACGGTGAGAACACTGATTCGCGAGATCCAGCGCCACCCCATTCGGCCCGACATCATTCATGTGGATTTCTACGAGATCCACGCCACAGAGAAGGTCAAGCTCAAGGTCCCGGTACACCTCGTCGGAAACCCCGACGGCGTGCGCAACGCCGGCGGCGTGCTCGACCAGGTGACGCGCGAGGTGGAGATCGAGGTGCTCCCCGAGAACATCCCGGATCGCGTCGAGCTCGACGTGAACGCGCTCAAGATCGGCGACTCGCTGCACGTGCGCGACCTGAGCATCCCAAACGCCAAAATCCTCACCGAGGCCGACCTGACGATCGCGACGGTCGTGCCGCCGCGCGCCGAGGAAGTGGCGGCGCCCAGCCCCGAAGCGACGACCGAGGTGGCCGAGCCCGAGCTCATCCGCAAGGTCCGTGAGGGTG
>QHTS01000152.1 GCA_003220905.1 Gemmatimonadota bacterium
CGATGATGGCGCTCATGGCGTGCTTGAAGCCCTCGTCCACGGCGGTGCGCACCAGCTTCCCGTGCTGCAGCTCCTCGCGGATGCGCTCGAAGATCAGCACGTTCGCGTCCACCGCGATACCGACCGACAGCACGAGGCCGGCGAGCCCCGGCAGCGTGAGGGTGAACCCGAAGCCCGCGAGTCCGGCGAGCGTGAACACGACGTACAGGGCCAGCGCCGCGACGGCCAGCACGCCCGACAGCCGGTAGTAGACCACCATGATCAGCACGACGAGGACCACGCCGACGATCCCGGCATGGATGCCGTCCCTGATCGAGTCCTGGCCGAGCGACGGCCCGATGGTACGCTCCTCGATGATGGTGAGGGGGGCGGGCAGCGCCCCCGCCTTGAGCACCAGCGCCAGATCCTGGGCGTCCTGCAGCGGCTTCGCGCCCAGCTCGATCTGCCCGCGCTGCCCGATCTGACTTTTGATGACCGGCGGCTGTCCCTGCACCCGCCCGTCGAGGATGATCGCCATGTAGTCCTGCACGTGGCGGCCGGTCTCACGCTCGAAGATGCGCCCGCCGCGCCGCGACAGCACGAAGTTCACCACCGACTGGTTGGTGAGCGGGTCGCGCGTGGCCTTCGCGTCCTGGAGATATTCGCCCGTGATGATCGGCCGGTCCTCCACGGCGTACAGCGTCCGGTAGCTGCGGCCGGCGCGCGACAACACCTCCGTGCCCCACCTGAGCTCTAGCCCTCGTGGGATGAGCCGCTGCACGTCGGGCCGCGCCAGCAGGCTCTCGGCCACCGGGACCTGCTCTTCCGGCACGAGATACTCGCCGTTCACTTGACCCTGGAAGAGGAGCGACGAGAGGGCGCCGGGCGCGTTCAGGTCGGTGGTGTCTTTCGCCGCCGCCTTGCCCTTCGCCGGCTTGCCCTTGGCTTTCCCGGTGTCTGTGCCGAACAGCTGGGTCACGCTCGCCGCTGCCGCCCCTTGCCCGGACGCCCGCACCCCGGCCCGCTGCAGCGCTTTGTCGATCTCGGGCAGCGCGTCTCGGAACAGGTTCTTCATGTCGGTGATGCGGAACTCGAGGAACGCGGTGCGCTGGATGATGCCCTTGGCCCGGGCCGGATCTTTTTCGCCCGCCAGCTCGACGATGAGGCGGCAGCGCCCCTGAATCTGGACGACGGGCTCGCTCGTGCCGAACTCGTCGATCCGCGTGCGCACCACCTTCTCAGCGCGCTGGATGGCGTCGGCGCAGTCGGGGACGGGGCCCTTCGACTGGTCCACTTCGAGCGCCAGGTGAATACCGCCCTGCAGATCGAGCCCGAGATTGATCGGCACGCGCCGGATCGTGGTGTCCTTCATGCGACCCGTCGTCGCGTCGCGCACCCGCTGGGTGACGTCGGTAGGGATCAGCTGCCACACCGCGAGCGCCAGCAGCCCGCCGATGGCGATGAGTCGTGAGCGGATCGTGCGCATTCGAGTCTCTACCCCTTGAGGACCGCACGCGCCGCGACCGCGTCGCGCTCGATCTGGTCGACCAGCGCCTGGCGCGACGGGAACGTCTGGGTATCCCGCAGCCGCCGCACCCACTCCACCGTCACCGTCACCCCGTACAGATCGCCGCTGAAGGCGAACAGATGAACCTCGAGGCCGCGTGCGTGCACGCCGAACGTGGGCCGCGCGCCCTGGTTCATCATACCACCGTACCGCCGTCCCTCGACCTCGACCCGCACGGCGTACACGCCGTCCGGCGGCAGCAGCTTGCGCGGGTCGGGCGACGTGAGGTTGATCGTCGGTACGCCGATGGTCCGCCCGCGCCCCGCGCCACGCTCCACCACGGCCCGCACACTGTACGGCCGCCCGAGGCCGCGCTCGGCCGACGCCAAGTCACCGTGCGCCACGGCGGTCCGAATCAGCGACGACGAGATGGCCTGCCCCTCGTCCTTCACGGCCGCGACGACCTCCATGGCGAACCCGTCGTCGCGCGCCAGCCGCCGCACCATCTCCACGTCGCCCGCGCGGCCGCGCCCGAACCCGTGGTCGTACCCCAGAACCAGCTCCTGCATCCCGAAGCGCGCCCGCAGCACGTCGCGCACGAACTCCTCGGGACCGAGACGCGCGAGCTCCGGCGTGAACGCCACGACCTCGACGCGCTCGACGCCGAGCCCCGCCGCCAGCGCGCGCTTCTCGTCGGACAGCGTGAGCAGCCGCGGCGCGGCGCTCGGGTTCACCACCTCGAGCGGGTGCGGGTCGAACGTCACGAGCAGGCTCGTGCGCTCCCCCGTCTCCCCGGCCCGCCGCACGACCTCGCGCAGCACGGCCTGGTGCCCGCGGTGGATCCCGTCGAACGTCCCGACGGTCGCGACGGTGCCCCCCCTCCTCCCCGTCACTGCTCCACCACCACGACGCGGGGCTTGAGCACCTCGCCCACGCGCTCCGCCACCGCGACGAGTTGTCCGCTCCAGAAGAGTGCGACGTTTCCCGTTTCCCGCGCCCCGTCGCCCACCGGCACCGGGCGTCCGTGAACCACCGCGGCACGCCCTGCGTCGTCCAGCTCCCGAGCCGGCAGGTCGCGGACGAGCTCCGCGGGATCGCGCAGCGCGTGCGCCGTCACGCCGTCGGGCGCCACGGCATCCGCGAGCCGGAACGGCCCGACCCGGGTCCGCGTGAGCGTCGCCAGGTGCGCCCCGCAGCCCAGCGCCTCCCCCACGTCGCGGGCCAGGCTGCGCAGGTACGTCCCGCCACTCACGGTGGCGCGGAAGCCCACGTCGGGGGGCGCGAAGCTCTCGAGCTCGAGCGCCGTCACTTCGACCCGTCGGGGTCGCAACACCACGCCCTCGCCGCGGCGAGCCCGCCGGTAGGCGCGCTCGCCGGCCACCTTCACCGCCGAGTACGCGGGTGGCCGCTGGTCGTACGCCCCGCGGAACGCGGCCAGCGCCTCCTCCACTCGCGCCCGATCCACTCCGCGCCACGCCTCCGAGGTGGCCACCGTCGCGCCGGTCGCATCGTCGGTGGCGGTCGTCGTGCCCAGCCGGATGACGCCGTCGTACGCCTTGGCCCATCCCGCCGCGAACGGCGCCAGCCGCGTGGCACGGCCCACCACGATCACGAGCAGCCCCGCCGCGCACGGATCGAGCGTCCCCAAATGCCCCACCCGATCGGTCCCGACGGCCCGACGCACGGTGTCGACGACGTCGTGCGACGTGGGTCCATCGGGGCCCCCCGGCTTCGCGACCAGCGCCACGCCGGAGATCAGCCCGCGCCCTCCTTGAGCCCGCGCAGCACCCGGTCGATCTCCTGGGCGTGCTCCAGCCCGCGGTCGAGCTCGAAGCGGAGCTCCGGCGTCACGCGTAACGGCAGCTCCCTGGCGAGCTGGGCGCGCAGGAAGCGGGCGGCGCTCGTCAGGCCCTCGAGCGACTTCGCCTTGTCCTCGTCGCCGCCCATCACGCTCACGCGCACCCGGGCATGCGCCAGATCGGCGGACACCTCCACCGCGGTGACCGTGACGAACCCGACGCGCGGGTCGCGCACATTCCCGGTCAGAAAGGCCGCCACGGTCTGGCGGATCGCCTCCGCGACGCGCTCGGGGCGGTGGCTCGTCCGTCGCTTCATATCAGAAGAAACTCGCGCTCGTGTCCACGATGCGGGCGCCGTCGGCCGCTTCGATCAGGCGGTCTGCCTCCCGCAACACGCTCTCCGCGTGGCCCCGGTCCGTCGAGACCACGCACACCGTCAGCTCGGCGCGCTGCCACAGGTCGTGATGCGCCGTCTCCGCCGCGGATACATTGAAGCGGTTGTGGAGGCGGTCCTTGAGGCTCTTCAGGACATGGCGCTTGTCCTTGAGGGAGTGACACCCCGCGAGATGCAGCTCCCACGTCATGACCCCCACGATCACGCGGGCGTCAGCGAGCGCGCGACTTCCTCGATCCGGTACGCCTCGATCAGGTCGCCGACCTTCAGGTCGTTGAAGTTCTCGACGCCGATCCCGCACTCGAACCCCTCGCGCACCTCGCGCACGTCGTCCTTGAAGCGCTTGAGGGAGGCCAGCGTGCCATCGTACACCTCGACGCCGTCGCGGACCACCCGCACTCGCGCCGTGCGCGGGATGACGCCCGAGCGGACGAAGCTCCCGGCAATCGTGCCCACCTTCGCGATCTTGAACAGCTGGCGGACTTCCGCCTCGCCCAACACCACTTCCTTCCGTTCGGGCGCGAGCAAGCCCGCCATCGCCGCCTTCACCTCTTCCACCGCCTCGTAGATGATGCGGTAGGTGCGGATTTCGACCTTCTCGCGCTCCGCCGAGGCGCGCGCGTTGGAGTCGGGCCGCACGTGGAAGCCGATGATGATCGCGTTCGAGGCTTTGGCGAGCAGCACGTCCGAGTCCGTGATCGCGCCCACGCCCCGGTGCACGACCTCGACCTTGACCTCGGGCGTCGAGAGCTGGGCCAACGCGTCCGCCAGGGCCTCGGCCGGGCCGCCCTGATCCGCCTTGATGATGATCCGGAGCGCCGCCGCGCCGCCTTCGGCCCGCTCGGCCATGAAGTCCTCGAGCGTCTTCACGCGGCCGGTGCGGCGGTGCTGCGCCTCGCGCTCGAGGCGTTGGCGCTTCTGCGCGATGTCGCGCGCCGCCGCCGCGTCCGTCATGACCTGGAACGTGTCGCCGGCCTCGGGCACGCCTTCGAAGCCCAGCACCTGCACCGGCGTGGACGGACCCGCCCCGTCGACCGTCTGACCGCGCTCGTCGTACATCGCGCGCACGCGCCCGTAGAACTGTCCACAGATGAAGTTGTCTCCGCCGCGCAGCGTGCCATTCTGGACGAGGATCGTGGCGAGCGGGCCCTTTCCGGGGTCGAGCGTCGCCTCGAGCACCGTGCCCTGGGCCCGGCGGTCGGGGTTCGCCTTCAGATCGAGCAGCTCGGCTTGCAGCAGGATCTGGTCGAGCAGCTCCTGCACGTTCGTCCCCGCCTTGGCGGAGATCGGGGTGGCGAGCGTCGTGCCACCGAACTCCTCCAGCACCACGCCGTGCGCCAGCAGGTCCTGCTTCACTTTCTGCACGTTGGCGGCGGGCAGGTCGATCTTGTTGATCGCCACGACCAGCGGGACGCCCGCATTCTTGGCGTGCGAGATCGCCTCGATCGTCTGGGGCATGATCGCGTCGTCGGCGGCGACGACCAGGACGACGATGTCCGTCACCTGCGCACCGCGGGCCCGCATGGCCGTGAAGGCTTCATGACCCGGCGTGTCCAGGAACGTGATCGAGCGCCCGTCCTTGAGCGTGACCTGATAGGCGCCGATGTGCTGCGTGATGCCGCCCGCCTCGCCCGCCACGACGTTGGCCTTCCGGACGTAATCGAGCAGCGAGGTCTTGCCGTGGTCGACGTGGCCCATGACCGTGACCACCGGCGCGCGCGGCTTGAGATCGCCTGCCTCTTCCTTGGGCGGCTCCTCGGACGCGGCGAGGGCATACTCCACCTCGCGCACCGCCTGGAAGCCGAAGGCCGATGCGATCAGCTCGATCATGTCGAAATCGAGGCGCTGGTTGATCGTCACCATCTGCCCGAGCTCCTTGAAGGCGAAGCCGACGATCTCCTTGGCGGGTACCTTCAGGATGTTCGCGAGCTCGGAGACCGTGATGAACTCGGTCACGCGCACCAGCGTCTTCTCGCGCTCCTTCTCGTCGCGCCGCTTCTGCTCCTCGACCTCGCGGAAGCTCGGCCCTTCCTCGCGGCGGTGCGCGCCCTTCTTCGCCACCGGCCCTTTGATCGACGCCAAGGTGCGCGAGATGTTCTGGGCGACCGCTTCCTGATCCACCAGCGACTTCTTGCCCTTCTTGCGCTTCTTCCCCTTCTCGCGCCGCCGCTCCTCCAGCGGAATCGCGCCCGGCGCCGCCGAGGCGACTGGTCGGGGAGGCGCGGGCACGGCGCCGCCGGGAGTGGCACTCGCCACCGGCTTGGGCCGCACGGGGGTCGGGATCACGGGACGCGCCGGGGCGGACGGGGACGCGGCGAAGGGCGTGGCGGCGTGCGCCGCCGCGGGAGCGGCCGTCGCCGACTCCGCTCCGGCCTCCTCGGCCACCGGGAGCTCCTTGAACAGCGCCGCGGCGCGCTCCTCGAGCGACGGCTTCTCCTCCTCGTCCACGGCTTTGGCCGCCTCGAGCGCCTCGCGCGCCTTCAGCTCGCGCTCCGCCTCGATCGCCGCTTCGGCTTGGGCTTCCGCCTCGACGGCGGCCATCTCCGCCGCCGTGCGGCGGCGACGCTTGGGCCGCGCGTCGGGCTCCGCCACCGCCACCGGCTCGGCCGCCTTGACGGCGCGGCGCCGCTTGGGAGGCGCGGGCGCGTCTTTCTGCTTCCGCTTCTCGCGCTCCCAGCGCGCACGCATCAACGCCACCTGCTCGGGCTTGAGCGGCGAGAGGTGGCTGCGCACGAAGATGTCCTGCTCCTTGAGCATGCCCATGAGCTGCTCGGAGGGGATCCCGAATTCAGCCGCTAGATCGTGAATCCGCGTCGTCGTCACTCACTCCTCCAAAGACCCGACCAACCCACGCGCCAGCGCGGCATCCGCCACGCCCACGGCCTGCACCGGCGGCCGCCCCAGCCCCGCCCCCAACCGCTCCGCCACCGGACCGATCAGCACCGGCACTCGCCGTGCCCGCGCCAAGCGCTCGACTTTCTCTCGGGTGCGCAGGCTCGCATCCGCCGCGAGCACGACGCACGACAGCGCATCCCGCTGCAGCTGCGCCCGCACCCCGGTCACTCCGATCACCACCCGCCCCCCACCCCCCCGGGCGCCGAGCCCCAGCAGCCGGACCAGCCGCTCGCTCACGCCACCGGCGCCGGCGCGCCGCCCCCTTCGCTCCCCCCAGCGGCTTCGCCCGCCCCGCCCGAAGCGGCGTCACCCGCCCCACCGGGCGCCGCCTCGTCGTCGCCGCCCTCTTCGGTCATCTCATTCAGAAAGGCCATGAGCTTGTCGGCGATCTCGGGCGTCATGCCGGCGATCTTGTCGACGTCCTCGCGCTCGAGGTCGAGAATATCCTGCAGCGTCTTGTGCCCGGCGCGCTCCAGCGCGTCCACCAGCTCGACCGGCAGACCCTTCAGCTCGCGCAGCGAGACCTTGGTCGCGGCCTCGTCGTCCGCCGGGGGGAGCGGAGCGAACAGCGGCCCTTCCCCGCCGCGCTCCAGCCACTCGCGGCTCGAATAGAGGTCGATCTTCCAGCCGGTGAGCTCGGAGGCGAGCCGGACGTTCTGCCCGTTGCGCCCGATGGCGAGCGACAGTTGATCCTCGTCCACGATCGCCTGGATCGTCTTGGTCTCGGGGTCCGAGAACACGCGGGCGACCCGCGCCGGCGCGAGGGCGAGCTTCGCGAACCGCTCGGGATCGGGGGACCACGGCACGATGTCGATGCGCTCGCCGTTCAACTCGTTCACCACCGCCTGCACGCGTGAGCCCTTCAGGCCCACACACGCGCCCACCGGATCGATCGAATCGTCGCGCGACGAGACGGCGATCTTGGTGCGGCTCCCCGCCTCCCGCGCCGTGGCCCGGATCTCGACGATCTGCTGCTGGATCTCCGGCACCTCGAGCCTGAACAGGGCCTTGACGAACAGCGGGTCGGCGCGCGACAGAATGAGCCGCGGGCCCTTGGGCGTCTCCTCGATCCGCTTCAGCACGGCGCGGATCGTGTCCCCCTGGTGGAAATGCTCGCGGTGATTCTGCTCGCGATACGGAATGATCGCTTCGGCTTCCCGGAACTTCGCGAGCATGACGACGATCTTGCCGCGCTCGATCTGCTGCACTTCACCCGACAAGAGCTCGCCGACCTTGTCGGAGAACTCTTCCCGGATACGCGCCCGCTCGCCCTCGCGCACGCGCTGGATGATACGCTGCTTCGCGGCCTGCACCGCCGTGCGACCGAAGGCATCGAACGGCACCTCCTCTTCCAGCACATCCCCCACCTGGAAGTCCGGATCCTCGAAGCGCGCTTCCTCGAGCGCCACCTGAGAGCCCGGGTCCTCCACGGCCTCGACCACGGTGCGGAGCACCGCGATCCGGATCGTACCTTTGAGCTCGTCGATTCCGATCTCGGCCCGCACGTTGGGACCGTAGCGCTTCACGAGGGCGGCGTGCAGCCCGTCCTTGAGCAGGTCGAGCAGCTCCGTCCGCTCGAGCTGCTTGGTGTTCGTCAGCTCACGGATCGCGGAGACTACGTCGCTTGTATTCGTCGTCATGGGTTCCTCGTCACCAATCCACCGCCAAACGCGCGTCGCGAATTCCGGCCAGCGGCACCGGCCGCGGCGCTCCCCCCTGGGGCTCGAGCACGACCGTCGCCTCGTCGGGAACGGCCACGATGCGCGCCCGCACGCGGCCGAGCCCCGCTACCGTCGCCTGGACCTCGCGGCCCACGAATCGCACCCAGTGCCGGTGCCAGCGCAGCGGCCGCTCGACCCCCGGGCTCGACACTTCGAGCATGTAGCGGCAGCCCAGCGGACCGTCGGCGTCGAGCCACGCCTCGAGCATCCGGCTCGCCGTGGCGCAATCCGCCACCGTCACCCGACGCGGCTGGGCGTCCGGCCGCCCCGCGGGCGACGCGGGGGGCCACTCGATGCGTACTTGAACGAGCGGCCGAGTTTGCGTGCCGCCAATGCGGAGGTCCGCCAGCTCGAGACCTAGCGCTTCCAGTCGGGACCGAAAGGACTCGACGAGGCTGTCGGAGAGCATAAAAAAAAGCGCGGGCCCAACTTCGCCCGCTTCACCGGCCGGAATCTAGCCGCCCGGGGGCGGCTGTCAAGCGAGCGGGAATCCCGCGTACGCGATCATCCGGCCGTCGCGCCCGCCCGAGGCACGGTGCGAAAAAAAGTGGTCGCGGTCGTGCGCGCTGCACCACGGGGAGAGCGTCATCCCTCCCAGCCCCAGCGTCTGCCCCTGCTGCGCCAACGCGGCCCGGAGATCCACGTGCCCCGGCCCGCTCTCGGCGCGCCCGCTGAACTGGCTCAGCACTTCAGAACCTACTTCATAGCACTCCCCACAAATGCCTACTCCACAATGCATTACGATATCGCCTGACCGCACGCACGCCATCCCCTTCACCACCTCCACGCCGCGCTCCAGGATGCCTCCCGCGGTCCCCCGCCATCCGGCGTGGAGCAGCGCGACCACCTGCTTCTGGGGCACGGCGAGGTAGACCGGAATGCAATCGGCGACGGTGACCGTGAGCAGGAGCCCTCGTGCTCCGGTCGCATGCCCGTCCACTCCATCGACGATCAGCCACCCGTCGCTGGCCGCTGGATGCCACTGCACCGTGGTGCCGTGGACCTGGTGCGCCAAAATCACGCCGGGGAAGCGGGGACGGACCGCTGCGCCGACGGCGCGCCAGCGCGACATCACCTGGCCGACGTTCTCTTCGCTCCACAAGCCGAGGGAGAAGCCGTGCCCGCGGGTCGTGATTCCGGCGACGAGGCCGTAGCGGGCGGCCCATTCGGCGAGCTCCATGCGTGGGACCGCGGAGTCGCCGATGGGTGCTTCTCGGAGAAGGGGCGGACTGGCAGACGGGCGGTCAGGCGGACGGGACGTCACGTCGGGCATCACTGACCGCCCGACCGCCCGACCGCCGGACCGCTGCCGTCGACTCGCTCGATCTGCGCCCCCAGGGCCCGCAGCCGCTCGTCGATCCGCTCGTAGCCCCGCTCGATCTGGCCGATGTTGTGGATCACGGAGCGGCCCTGGGCGGCCAGCGCCGCGAGCAGCATCGCCATTCCGGCCCGGATGTCCGGACTCTCCACGACGCCCCCGTGGAGCGGCGAGGGCCCGGCGATCACCGCCCGATGTGGATCGCACAGCACGATGCGCGCGCCCATCCCGATCAGCTTGTCCACGAAGAATAGTCGCGACTCGAACAGCTTCTCGAACACCAGCAGGATCCCCTCGCACTGCGACGCGACCACGATCGCAATCGACATCAGATCGGCCGGGAAGGCGGGCCACGGGCCGTCCTCCAGCTTCGGCACGTGCCCGCCCAGGTCGGGGCGGATGCGGCGCTCCTGACCGGCATCCACGATCAGCTGGGTGCCGTCGAGCCGCGGTCGCACGCCCAGGCGCTCGAACCCCAACAGGATGCTGCGTAGATCCTCGCCTCGCACGCCGTCGATCGTGATCGCACCGTTCGTCACGGCGGCGAGCCCGATGAACGAGCCGATTTCGATGTGGTCCGGCCCCACGGTGCAGGCGGCGGCCGCGAGCGGCAACCCGCCTTCGATGGTGAGCGTGTTCGTGCCTACGCCCTGGACGCTCGCGCCCAGGTCCGAGAGGAAGCGCGCCAGATCCTGAACGTGCGGCTCGCAGGCGGCGTTCCGCAGCGTGGTCGTGCCGCGGGCGACGACCGCCGCCA
>QHTS01000020.1 GCA_003220905.1 Gemmatimonadota bacterium
GGGGTCGTGGGCCGCCTACCAGCGGCTGGCGGTGGGAGGGATCGGCCCGGCGTCGCTGGCGGAACTCCTCGCCGGCGCCGAGCGCGCGCCGGTAGCCCCCGCTCCCCGCTCCCCGGGACCGTCAGGGACTCCTTCAGGGCTCCCGGCTTCCACGTCGTCCGCCGTGGATGTGCGCGCCCTGTTGTACCGCGGCGAGCGCGCGCTCCGGCGGGCCGAGGAGCTGCGCGCCACAGCGAAGCAGGTGTCGGGCGACGCGCTCCGCGAGCTCGTCGAAGAAGTCTGCGACCTCGTTGCCCTCGCCTTCGAGCCCGGCCCTTAGTCGCGCCTTGGCCTCGCGCTGGAGGCAGGCGTGGCTCGTGGGGCTGGTGGTCACTCTCGGCCTCCTCGCCTGGGCGCTGCACGGCGTGGACGCCCGCGCGCTGATCGCTCACCTGCGGCGCGCGAACCCCTCGCTCATGGTGGCGACGATCGCGCTCGCCACGCTGACCTTCCCGCTCCGGGCCGTCCGTTGGCGGCTGATCCTGCGTGGCGCCAGCGGCAGCCCCCTGCCGCTCGCGTCGCTATGGCATGCCACGGCGATCGGATTCATGGCCAACAACCTGCTCCCGGTGCGGGCCGGCGAGTTCGCTCGCGCGTATGCCGTGCGGCAGGGGGTGTCGGTGCGGTTCACGACGGCCCTCGCCTCGATCGCGGTAGAGCGTGTGTTCGACGGGTTGATGCTTGTCGGCCTGTTCACGGTGGCCCTCTTCGTCCCCTCGTTCCCGCGCGACGCGATGATCGGCGGCGTGCGGCTCGCGGGGCTGGCGACGGCGGGCGCCGGGGTGTTCGCGGGAATCCTGGTCATCGCTCTGCTCGTGGTCCACCGTCCCGCCCCATGGATCGCGCTGCTCGGCCGGGTCGCCCACGCGGTGCTTCCCGCGCACCTCGCCGATCGCGTCACCCACCTCGCCGAAGGACTCGTCGCTGGGCTCGACGTCCTGAAGAGCCCCGGCCGTTTCCTAGGCGTGGCGGCGTGGTCGCTTTTCCTGTGGCTCGTGAACGCGGCAGCGTTCGCCGTGTGCTTCCGGGCGTTCGGGCTGCCGGTGCCGCCGGAGGGCGCGCTGGTACTGCAGGGGGTCATCGGGTTCGGGGTCGCGTTGCCGTCCTCCCCGGGGTTCGTCGGCGTGTTCGAGGCGGCGACGCGAGGTACGCTCGCGATCTACGGTGTGGACGCGACCCGGGCGGTGAGCTTCGCGGTGGCCTACCACATCGGCACCTTCTTTCCGATCACGCTGCTCGGACTCGCTTCGCTCTCGCGGATGCGCCTCCGTCTCGCCGAGCTGCGGAGCGCGGCCGCGGCGGAAGACTGACCTGTGGCCCCGCAGGATCGGCTCCGCATCGCGGCGCACGCCAAGGTCAACCTCCTGCTCCGCATTCTCGCGCGCGAAGCGCCGGCGGGCTATCACCAGATCGAGACGGCGTTCACCCTGCTGGACCTGGCGGACGAGCTCGTGGTGACGCGCACCGCCAGCGGGGGGGGCATCGCGCTGACGGTGCACGGACCCGAGCTGGGGCCGCCGGAGCAGAACCTCGCGGTGCGGGCCGCGCGCGCCATCCTGGAGGCCACCGGGCACAAGTTCGGCGTCGCGCTCGAGCTGACGAAACGGATTCCCGTGCGGTCGGGCCTCGGCGGCGGATCGAGCGACGCGGCGGCCGCGCTGCATGCGGTGAACGCGCTCGCTGGTAACGCCGTCCCGCGCCACGAGCTGCTCCACTTCGCCACGCGGCTCGGCGCCGACGTCGCGTTCTTCGCGAGCGGGGCGCCTGCGGCGCTCGCGTGGGGCCGAGGCGAGCGGCTGTTCCGGGTCCCCGCCCCCCCCGCCGCGCCCGCGCTCGTAGCCCTGGTGCTCCCGCCCTTCAGCGTCGCCACGCCCGATGCGTACGGCTGGTGGGACGAAATGCATCCGGAACCCGCGCCGCGGGGGCCGCTGCTGCTCGACGCCGACGCGTTCAGCGGGTGGGGCAGCATCGGGCGACTCGGCGGCAACGACTTCGAGATCCCCGTCTTCGGGAAGCATCCGCCGCTGCGCGTCCTGTACGAGCGACTGGCCGGAACGCATCCGTATTGGGTGAGGCTCTGCGGCTCGGGAAGCGCCGTGGCCGCGGTGTACGCGAACGAAGGGCTGCGGGACGATGTCCCGAGCCGGCAGAGGGTCTCAGAAGGAAAGCGCGAGCTTGATTCTGCGAGCCCCGGTCAAGCAGCGCGCGTCAAGCGAAACGGGGGCCGGACCGGCCCGTCAACCGGTGCCGGAGGCGCCGCTGGATGCGGTGCAGCGCGCTCAGCACGCGCATGGCGACGACCAGCGCGCGGGGCGGTGCGTTCACCGGGGCGTCCGGCACGCCGGCGATGTTTCGGCTCTTCGCGTGGAGGCGGCACGCCTCCCAATCGAACCGCCAGATGTCGTCGAGCCAGAATTTCCGCGCGCCGTGCTCGTTCAGGTGCCGAAGCACCTCGAAATCGTACCAGTGGTACTGCTCCTGCACGACGGTGCGCATGTCGATCCCCGTATCCTCCCAGCCGCGGAGCCATTCCGCCGGGCAGGGCTCCACCCGGCCCGTTCCCGTGAAGTCGACGTGCATGGCATAGCGAAGGCGGCGCTTGAACACCCAGGGACAGGTGCCGCGGACGTTCTCGAGCACGCTGTACCACCGCAGTTTCGCCGCGA
>QHTS01000153.1 GCA_003220905.1 Gemmatimonadota bacterium
GGCTGCGGCATGGGACGGAGCGCCGCCGACTCCGTCACTGACGGCTGGGGGCGGGTGCACGGCATCCCGTGGCTCCGGGTCGCGGACGCGAGCCTGTTTCCCGACGCGCTCGAGATCAACCCCTACCTCACCATCATGGGACTCGCGGACCGCGTCGCGGAGGGGATCCGGCGGGACTTGGCAGCGACTGGTGCCTGAGAGAGTTGACGTCGTCGTGGTGGGCGGCGGGCCGGCGGGGCTCGCGACGTCGCAACAGCTGAGCCAACACCACGTGCCCCACCGCGTCCTCGAGCGCGGCGACACCGTCGGATCCACCTGGGCGAACCTGTACGACAGCCTCACCCTCCACACTGGGAAGCACATGTCGAGCCTCCCCGGCATGCCGTTCCCCCGCTCCGCGCCGCTGTTCGTGCCACGCCGGGAGTTCTTGGACTACCTGCGAGGCTACGCTGAGCGTTTCGAGCTACCCATCGACACGGGGCGCGACGCCGAGCGGATCGCGCGGACCGACGGCACGTGGACGATGCACACGAGCCGGGGCGTCCTCACGGCCCACATCGTGGTCGTCGCCACGGGGATCGTGGCCAACCCGAAGACCCCGCACTTCCCGGGGCAGGAGCGCTTCGCGGGGCGGATCGCGCACAGCGTCGCGTACCGGCGCCCCGATGGATACGCCGGCCGCCGAGTGCTCGTGGTTGGGGTGGGGAACTCGGGGGCGGAGATCGGAAGCGAGATCGCGCGCGCCGGTGGCAAGGTGACGGTCGCGGTCCGCTCGGGCGCGAACGTCGTGCCGCTGACGCTTGCGGGACTGCCCATCCAGTATGTCTCCTACTGGGTGCGCAAGCTGCCGCGGCGGGTGCAGGAAGGGGCGCTCGCGCTCGTGCGGCTCCTGACGGAGCTCCGCCGCGGGAAGCCCGTGCTCCCTCGCCCCGCGCACAGCCCCTTGGACGAGATCCCCGTCATCGGATTCCACCTCGTGGACGCGATTGCGCAAGGCTTGATCGACGTGCGCGTCGGGGTCGCGGAGCTGACGGCCGACGGGGCGCGCTTCACGGACGGCACATCGGGGCGGTTCGACGAGATCATCCTCGCCACCGGATTCGGAGCAGCGCTCGGGCCCCTGGGAGGCTTGGTCCAGGTCGACACGAAGGGCTTCGCGCGTCGCCGCGACCGGGTCGTGAGTCTGGACCAGCCGGGCCTGTACTTCGTGGGACACAACTACGACGCCACAGGCGGCCTCTACAACATCAGCCGGGACGCGCGGCTCGCAGCCCGGCTGATCGCCGACCAGATCGCGCGGCGGCCCCCCGCCCCCTAGGACTGGTGCTCAGCTCACGCGCGACGAGCACACGAGAGAAGAAGGCTGGCTCGGCCAGCTCCGCCGACCGAGTTAGCGGTTGCCCGCGCCCGTCGCCGGCTCGGTGGCGCTCCGCCGGTGCTTCTCGAACCAGCTCATCATGTAGAGCTGCGTGCGCATGAAGTTCGACGGCTTCGAGCCCGTCCCGTGATACTCCCCATTGAAGCGGAGCATGACCGTCGGCACGTTGCGGATCTTGAGCGCCGCGTAGTACTCCTCGGTCTGCGGAATCGGCGTGCGCCGGTCGAGCTCACCCGTCATGAGGAGCGTCGGGGTGGTCACGCGCCCGACGTACATGAGCGACGAGTGCGCCAGCCATTCGTCGGGCTTGTCCCAGAACGCCTGACGGAAGAAGCTGAACGTGAAGAGCGGGATGTCCGTCTGACCGGCCATGCTGATCCAGTCGATCACCGGGCAGCGCACCGCGGCCGCCGCGAAGCGGGTGGTGTGTCCGATCACCCAGCTCGAGAGCACGCCGCCGCCCGAGCACCCCGACACGTACATGCGCGTCGTATCGACGTATCCCTTGCCGATGACGGCGTCCACGCCTGCCATCAGGTCGTCGTAGTCGGGTCCCGGATAATTGTGGTCGATGCCGTTGGAGAACGCGTCGCCGTAGCCGGTCGAGCCGCGCGGGTTGGTGTAGAGCACCACGTAGCCGTTCGCCGCGAAGTTCTGGAACATGTAGCTGAACCCCACGTTGTACATCGCGAACGGGCCGCCGTGGATCTCGAGGATCAGCGGGTACCGCTTCGCCGGATCGAGCGCCGGCGGCTTGACGATCCAGCCCTGCACCCGCGTCCCCCCACTCGACGTGTACCATACTTCCTCGACGCGGGCCAGCCGCTTGTTCGCCAGCACGTCGTCGTTCACGGCGCTGACGCGCGTCGGGGCCTGCCCGCGCCGCAGATCGATCCGCACGACGTCGGGCCCGTGGTCGGGGTCGCTGCGCACGCCGACACCGACGAGCGTGCGGGCCAGCGACGCGAGCGAGACGACCTGCGCCCCCTGCGTGACGTCCCGCACGCCGCCCGAGAGATCGGCGTACCGCACGTTGATCGACCCGCGGTCCGGGGCCGTGAAGTAGACGCCCTTGCCGTCCGGCGCCCAGCGCAGGTTGTCCGGATCGCGGTCCAGGGTGCGGGACAGGTCGCGGAGCCCCGAGCCGTCGAGCCCCACCGTCCACAGGTCCGCCGTGCGGTGCGTGTGGTCCGAGGAGTCGGATCCGGTCAATGCGACGGTCCGCCCATCGGGCGACACCGCGGGGCTGGCCCAGAACCCGGGCCGGGAGACGAGCGGCCGGATCGCGCCGCTCGCCACATCCAGCACGTAGAGGCGCGACACCTGGTACTGCCGGTCCCAGGTGCTGTCCCGCAGGCCGTCGAACACGATCGTGCGCCCGTCGGGCGTCCAGTCGTAGCCCGTCCCGAACGCGAGCCCGTCGAACCGGGCGCCCACGTTCCAGCGCCCGCTCGTCAACGCCCGCGCGGTGCCTCCGTCGGCCGGCACGAGGAAGAGATGGGTGAAGCCCTGCGGCATGAACCCGACCTTGTCCTGGCGATAATGCAGATCGTCCACCACGCGCGGAGCGGGCGTCCACTTCGCGCCCTCCGGGGGCTTGGGAAGGGAGATGCTCCAGGGCGTCGAATCCGGCGCGAGCATGACGAAGGCGATGGCTTTGCCGTCGGGTGCCCACTTCGCGTCCGTCGGCGTCTCGGTCAGGCGCGTCACCTGGGACGACGCGCCCTCAGCATCCATCCAGCGCACGAAAACTTGCGTGCCTTTGGGCTCACCGTCCGCGAAGTACAGGATGCGCGTGCCGTCCGGCGACCATCGTGCGTCCGATCCCTTCACCAGGAACCGGTGGTGCGACCCGTCGGCGCTCATGATCCAGAGCGCCGACTCCCATTTGTCGTCGATCTTGTTGACCCAGCGTCGCGTATACACGATCTGCGATCCGTCGGGGGAAATCTGCGGATCGGCGACTTGCTCCCAGTCGAGGTAGTGGTCGACGGTGAGGAGCGTGTCGGACGCGGTTTCCTGGGCGGAGACAGGCACGACGGCGGCCGCCAGTGCCAAAAAGCCGAGTGGAATGGACCAAAGGCGAGACATCGGGGATTCCTCCCAGGAGGGATCAGAACGATAGGTCGAGCCGCGCCGTCCAATATCGGGCGAGCGGCTGGGTGAACAGGTCCTCGCGCGTGAGTCCCTCGGGACCGGAGGCATTCACCTCAGGGTCGAGGCCGCGGTAGCTCGTCCACGTGGCGAGGTTTCTGCCCGAGACCGTGAGTGCCATGTCGGCGGCGCCAAGGTGCGCCGCCCAGCAGGCCGGAGCGATGAGCGAGAGTGAGACTTCTCGTACCTTCAAAAAACGTGCATTCTCGACCCATCCGGCAGCGGTGCCGGCCCCAGCCGCCGCGCGCGCGACCTGGTCGGCGAGGGGCGCGGACGGGTCGTTGGCAGCACGGCAGACGTCAGACAGGCAGCGGATCAATTCCGTCGAGTTGAGCAAGGAGTTGCCGCCCCGGTACTCGAGTAATGCCGCGAGACGCACGTGCTGCCGGACGGCCAAGGCCGTCCTCAACGAGCCGCCTTGCGTCGGGAACGGGTTGCCGAGGAATTGCTCCGTGCCGCCCAGCCGCACCTCTCCGGGGACAATGACGCCGTCGCCGTTCGCGTCGGCGTAACCCACGATGGGGACGCCCCAATAGCTCCCCAACGGGAGTCCGGCCTGCGCGACCTGCAGGACGCCGAGCCCGCCGGACACCACGACCGGCGCCGGGCCGCCAGTCAGGACGCGGTTCCGATTCCCCCAGGCCGACACGGTGACGTCCCACGTGACTCCGGGGCGACGGACAACGCTGGCCGCGAGCATGAGCTCCATGCCCTTGTTCGACAGGACACCCGCGTCGGGGAGCAGGAGGCCGCCGCCGACCGAGGGGGCGAGGGGAACCGCGACCACGAGATGGCTCGTGCGCCGGCTATAGAGTGTTACGCCGAATGCCGCCCGGCCCGCCAGCAGCTCGGCGTCGATTCCGCCTTCGATCTCGCGCGTCCGCTCCGGCGCCATTCCCGCGAACGCCGCTTGGCGGCCGGCCACTCCATACGCGGCGCGCAACCGCAAGGAGCCCACTGGCGAACCTGCGCCCATCGACGGGTGCCACGCGACGCCGACGTGGGGGTATACCGCGGCAGGGTCGCTCGCGCCGAACCGCGTTGTCGCGTCACGCCGCACGGACCCGGTCAGGAACAAGCGCTGCCCCCACGCCAGTTGTTGCTCGATCAAGACACCGATCGTGTGCGCAACGGACGAGTCGCCGACGACCGACGTCACCGAGCCACCGCCGCCCGGCGCCCCCCCGACGGTCTGGTGGTTGGTGAAGAGAAGCTCGTCGGAATGCCTGAAGTACTGAGCTCCCGCCGTCGTGCGCGCGCTCACGCGCGCACCGACCTGGTACGTCGCCGTCGCGGTGATCGTCGCCGTGTATCGATTACTTTGCAGCTGATTGTCCGCCAAGAAGCTCGAGGCCCCGCCCACGCTGTCGACGTGAACTTGGGTGTCATGCTGGGAGGCCCGATCGAGCCCGACGGTCGCCCGGGCGGTGAAGAAATCGCGTGGATGCCAGGTACCCGCGAGGCTCGTGCTCACCCGCTCGGCGTGCTCCGACGTCACCACCCGGAAGAGGTCGCTCGGAGGGAGCGTGCCCCAACCCCCGTTCACCGTGGTATCGCCGCTGCCCAGCATGCCGCTGGCGAGAAGCCCGGCAGTGCTGTTGTCGTTGATCGGTAGCCGCAAGTCCCCGGAAAAGTAGCCCGCCGTCAGGGCGAGGTCCGCGCTCCCGCCCGCGAACAGCTGACCGCTGGCCCGGAGATTGGCGCGGCGCACATAATTCGGGTTCAGGACTTCCGCCGTCAGCCCGCCCGTCGCCGAGAGTTGGGATTGCTCGGGCCCGGGCAGTCCGTATACGCCGCCGAACCCGTCCCATTGGCCCGCCAGCGAGAACTGCCGCCGCGCGTTGCCGCCCGACGCGCTGAGTCCATACTGCCGGAGGTAGCCGTCGCGAAACGGAGAGGAGCCTGGATGCTCCAGCACGTTGCTCCGCAGCAGGTGACACGCGCCGCTCGCTACACCGGTGATCGTGCACGGAGCGCCCGATGAATCAACGGCCTGGAAGTTGTCGGGAAACGCCGCGGCCTGCGAGACGACCCCTTGGGACGTGAAGGCCCGCAACCGCGACGCGCCCGCCCCGCCACGCTTCGTGGTGATGAGGAGGACGCCGTTCGCCGCATCGGTCCCGTACAGGGCAGTCGCGCTGGGCCCTGGAAGGACCGTGATCGTGGCGATGGCGTCGACGTCGAGGTCATCCACGCGCGACGTCGTCTGCCCGCCTACCGGCACCGTGAGGCTCGCCACCTCGTCGTCCACACGGATGCCGTCGACGTAGATCTGAGGCGCGTTCGTGGCCGTGACGCTGCCCGCGCCCCGGATCTGGATGCGCGACCCCGTTCCCATCGTTCCGGAGCTCGGGAGCACCTCGACTCCGGGGACTCGGCCGGTGAGAAGCTCGCTGAGGGTGCGAGCGGGGAATTCGCGGAGCAGCGAATCGACGTCGAGCACTGTAACGGCGGCACCGAGCTCACGGACGGCGCGGTCGCCCGTGAGGAGCCGCGCGGTAGGCGCCTCGTGCGCGCCGATCGTGTCCTGCGCATGAAGGCAGGGCGTGCAGAGCGATACCACGATCGTGAGCCACGTGGCGAGACGGATGCCCAACATGGACGGCCCCTCAGGAAGCGAAAACCTGCCTAAGAGAACGCGCGCCACCGGAGGGCACAAGACCGCCTTGTCGCGTCGGTGCAACAGGCCCGCGCCTCGCGTCAGCGCGCCGCTTTCGCGCCCCCCGTCAGACTGTCCTTGACGATCTGACCGCCTTTCATCACGAACCCGACGTGCTCGAGCACGGTGACGTCCTGGAGCGGGTCGCCCACGACCCCGATCACGTCGGCGAATTTGCCGGGCTCGAGCGCGCCGACCAGGTCCCGCCAGCCGATCAGGTCCGCAGCGTTGACGGTGGCCGCCTGGATCGCCTGCAACGGCGTCGTCCCCCAGCGCACCATGTGCGCGAACTGTTTCGCGTTCCAGCCGTGCGGGTATACCCCCGCATCGGTGCCGTACGCGATCTTCACGCCCGCCTGCACGGCCTTTTTGAAATTCTCACGCTGCTGGCGGCCCACCAGGCGCTCCTTCTCGATGATCTTCTGCGGGAAGCCGAGGCGGGTGTACTCGGCGATGATGTAGTCGTCGTTGTAGATGTCGGCGACGAGGTAGGTGCCGCGCTCCTTCATGAGGCGGATGCCTTCGTCGTCGACGAGACTGCCGTGCTCGACCGACGCGACGCCGGCGCGCACCGCGCGCTTGATCGCCTCCGCGCCGTGGGCGTGCGCGGCCACCTTCCGGCCCCACATCGCCGCCTCCTCGACTACCGCGTTGAGCTCTTCCTGCGTGTACTGCGGAGCGCCGACCGATTCCTCTTCGGACAGGACGCCCGCGCTCGCGAGCACCTTGATGAGATCCGCGCCGTACTTCACCTCGAACCGGATCTTCTCGCGGATCTGGTCCACGCCGTTCGCTATCCCTGAGAAGCCGTCGAAATGGAGATAGGGCGACATGCCGTTCACGTCGCCGTGCCCGCCGGTGGCGGAGAGGGGCATCGTCGACACGAGCATGCGCGGTCCCGGGACCGCGCCCTCGTTGATCGCGTTGCGCAGCGCCACGTCGATGAACGCGCCGGCCCCGACGTTCCGCACCGTGGTGAACCCTGCATCGAGCGTCCGTTTGGCGTAGAGGTGCGCCCGGACGGCTTCATCGATCGGGCTCATGCGGAACAGCTGCTTGTAGTAATCGCCGGGGTCGGATGTGATGTGGGTGTGGCAGTCGATCAACCCGGGCAGCACGGTGGCGTTGCGCAGGTCGATCACGCGCGCATCGCGCGGCGCATGGCCGGCGACGGCGTCCGCGGGGCCGACCTCCTTGATGCGGTCGCCCTCGATCAGGATCGCCTGGTTCGTGAGCACCGTGCCGGTGCGCACCGCGATGAGCCGCCCCGCGCGCACCAGCACGCTCGGGCGGGCGGCCCCCCCCGAGTCCGCCTGGGCGGCGAGGTCGCGTCCGGCGAGGAGGCCCGCGACGAGGATCAGGCCCGCGCGCCGGATCATCGCGCGCCTCCGATCGTCTTCTCGACACGCTGCGCGAACACGTGGGCCCCCGCCGGCGCCATACGACTCGCGTCCCCTTTGATCTCGTAGCTGTCGGCGAGCACCGGCTTCCCGGTCGTGGCATCGAACAACTCGGCCGTGAGGAGCCACACCAGGTTCGAGAGGTTCGAGATGGTCCCCTTCGCGACCCAGCGGGCGCCGAGCTGCCGGGCGACGGCCACGGCGCAGTCGTTGCCGCACGGGTTGCCGCCCGCCTCCGCGGCGGCGACCGCGGCCGCGACCGCGCTCGAATCGACCAGCGTCACCAGCTCGGACGCGCGCAGCGTGGCGAGCAGCTTGCTCGTCGCCGCCGCCACGACCGCCGTGTCGCTCGCTTGGAGCACGTTGGCGTGCTCGCCGTCGAACCGCAGGTTCACCACCACGATTGCCGGACGCGGCTGGCCACTCTGGGCCAGGAGAGGAGGCGCGGTCACCGAGACCAGCATCAACAGAAGGGCAACACCGCCTGCGTGCACGCGAATCCTCCGGGTCGTGGGATGTGCAGAACGGGTGTAATCTAGAGGTCCCTCGACCGGGACACCAATGACCTCGACGCGCCCTCCTGCGAGCGATCAACGTGCCACCGTCGTGGCGGGCTTCCTCGGCTGGACGCTCGATGCGTTCGACTTCTTCCTGGTGGTCATGACGCTGACGGCGATCGCCCAGGACTTCGGCAAGTCCGACAAGGACATCGCGCTCTCGATCACGCTCACGCTCGCGTTCCGGCCCGTGGGCGCGTTCATCTTCGGGCTGCTCGCGGACCGGTACGGCCGCAAGCTGCCCCTGATGATCGACCTGGTGTTCTACTCCGTGATCGAGGTGCTCACCGGCTTCGCGCCGAACTACGCGACGTTTCTCGTGCTGCGGGCGCTGTTCGGGATCGGGATGGGTGCCGAGTGGGGTGTGGGCGCGTCCCTCGTCATGGAGAAGGTAGCGCCCCGGTATCGGGGCGTCGTGTCGGGTCTACTGCAGCAGGGGTACGCCCTGGGCTTCCTGCTCGCCGCCCTGTGCTACCGCTCGCTCTTCCCGCATGTCGGGTGGCGGCCGCTGTTCTTCATCGGCGGCCTGCCCGCGCTGCTCGCGCTGTTCGTGCGGGCGCGCGTGAAGGAGTCGGAGGTGTGGCGGGAGACGCGGCACGAGAGCTGGAGCGGGCTCGGTCACGCGATCCGGGCCAATCTCCCACTGTTTGCCTACATCACGGTGCTGATGTGGATGATGAACATGGTGTCGCACGGCACGCAGGACATGTATCCCACGTTCCTCCAGCGCCACTGGGGCTTCACGGCACAGCAGCGTGGGGACATCACCATCATCTCCATGGTCGGGGCGTTGATGGGCGGCGTCGCCTTCGGTCTCTACTCCGACCGGCTGGGCCGGCGGCGCGCGATCGGGCTCGCCCTCTGCGCTGCCGTCGTCGGCATTCCCTTGTGGGCGTTCGCCCCCTCGGTCCCGTCGCTCGTGGCCGGCGCTTTCGTGATGCAGTTCTTCGTCCAGGGCGCCTGGGGCGTCATCCCGGCGCACATCAACGAGCTCTCCCCCGACCCGGTGCGCGGCTTCCTGCCGGGGTTCGCCTACCAGTGCGGCGTCGCCCTTGCAGGCGCGATCGGGTGGCTCGAGGCGCGCTTCGCCGAGCATCTGGACTACGCGTGGGCGATGGCCCTCACCGCCGCGACGGTGTTCATCCTTGGCGCCATCGTGGCGCAGGTCGGCCCCGAGCGTCGGGGAGTGGCGTTCGGGCGCGGCTCTCCATACCCTTAGGCACGATGACGACGTTCGTCAAAGCCACCCAGGCGTATCAGCAGGGCCAGCGCACGCTGCCCGGGCGCTACTACAACGCGCCCGAGATCTGGGCCGAAGAGCGGGAGCGTATCTTCGCGCGGCGTTGGATCTGCGTCGGCCGCGCCGCCGAGCTCGCCCAGCCGGGGGACTACGTGGTCCGCACCGTGGGCGGCGAGAGCGTCATTGTCGTGCGCGGTCAGGACGGCGTCGTGCGCGCCTTCTACAATGTGTGCCGCCACCGCGGCACCCGGCTGTGCGAGACGGAGCGCGGACGCCTCTCCGAGACGATCCAGTGCCCCTACCACGCGTGGACGTACACGCTCGATGGCATACTGATCGGCGCGCCGCACATGAACGAGGTCGCGGGGTTCGACAAGCGGGACTACCCGCTCCACCAGGTCGCGCTCGCCGAGTGGGAGGGGTTCCTTTTCATCAACTTGGCAGAGGAGCCGGAGCCGTTCGCGCGCGCGTTCGCTCCCCTCGCGGGCCGGTTCAGCCGCTTCAACATCGCGAGCCTGCGCTCGGCCGGCCGCATCGACTACGACGTGCACGCCAACTGGAAGCTCGTGTTTCAGAACTATTCCGAGTGCCTGCACTGCCCCATCATCCACCCGGGACTCGCCAAGCTGACGCCGTACACGAGCGGGGAGAACGATCTGTTCGACGGGCCCTATCTCGGCGGCTACATGGTGATCACCGCGCCCGGCGGCAGCCTGACGATGAGCGGCCGGGCGTGCGGCCCGGCGGTGGGAGACCTGCGGGCCGAAGATCAGAATCGGGTCTACTTCTACACGGTTTTTCCGAACCTGCTCTTGTCGCTGCACCCGGACTACGTGATGTTCCACACGCTGTGGCCGCAGGCGCCCGACCGCACCCGCATCACCTGCGAGTGGCTGTTCCACCCCGACGCCTTCGGGCAGCCGGGCTTCGATCCCGACGATGCCGTGCGCTTCTGGGACGAGACCAACCGGCAGGATTGGCACATCTGCGAGCAGAGCCACGCGGGGATCGCCTCGCGGGCCTACCAGCCGGGCCCCTACTCCCCGCGCGAAGGGATCGCCGCGGCGTGGGACCGGGAGTTTCTGAGGGCGCTCGGGCACGCGCGCTGACCCCACGATTACGATGTAGGGGCGCAGCATGCTGCGCCCCTACTTTTTTCGTGGGCCCTACTTCTTCCGTAGATACGCGTCCGTCTTGTTGAGCCAATCCTCGCGCGGCGGATAGAAGACGTCCACGTCGAGCGTATCCTCCAGCGCGTGCGCCTCGTGCGGCACGTTCGCGGGTAGGTGCAGCACCTCTCCCGCGCGCACCACGATCTCGTCCGCGCCCTGCTCGCCCACCAGGAACCGCAGCGCTCCCTCCAGGATGTAGGTGAACTGCTCGTTCTCGTGCGAGTGCTTCGGGACGACACAACCCTTCTTCAGGTACACCTGCGCCAGCATGACGCGGTCGCCGGTAATCAGACGGCGTGACAACCGGTCGTGCAATTCCTCCCGGGGGAGATCCTGCCACCGATACCACGTGGCTGGCCGCTTGCCGCGTTCGCTCACCGGGGTCGCTCCGGAGGTTGAGGCAAGGCACTACGCTACACCGCCCGGGATTCGACGTCAAAACCGGATAGCGCCGGTGCTCGCAACCGGGCATGTTGCGCGAAAGGAGGCACACATGTTTGCGACCAGCGAAACCGCTCAGGCAACCCCCCCGGTCCCCCGACCCGTCCCGGTCCCGGAGCGCGTCATCGGCTACACCATCGTGGACTCTCCGCTTTCCCTCGGCCGGCTCCTGGTGGGCGCCACCGCCCGCGGCGTGTGCGCAGTGCGACTCGGGCGTTCCGATGCGGCGCTCGAGGCGGAGCTCGCGCGCGAGCATCCCGACGTGGAGCTGCGCCGGGACGGCGCACCGCTGGCGCCGTGGGTGAACAGCCTGCTCCGCCACCTCGCGGGTGAACGGGCGCGGCTCGACGTGCCGCTCGACGTGCGCGCGACGGCCTTCCAGGAAAGCGTGTGGCAGGCGCTGCGCGCCATTCCCTACGGGGAGACGCGCAGCTACGGCGCGGTAGCCGAGGCCGTCGGCCATCCCGGCGCGGCGCGCGCCGTGGCCCGCGCCTGCGCGGCGAATCCCGTCGCGCTGGTGATCCCGTGCCATCGCGTGGTGCGCGGTGACGGCGACCCGGGCGGCTACCGGTGGGGCGTCGCGCGCAAGCGCCTACTGCTCGAGCAGGAGCGGAGCGCCGGGCAGCTCGCGGAGCGGCGCGTGCTGCGCGAGCTGACGGACGCGATCGGGGGGGGGGGCACGCCGGCGCTCGCCGGGATCGAGGGCCCGCTCTCCGCCGGGGAGGTGCTCGCCGGGCGCTACGAGATCGATCGCGTGCTCGGCGCGGGCGGTATGGGCGTCGTGTACGCGGCCCGCGACCTGGAGCTGGACGAGATCGTCGCGCTCAAGGTGCTGCGTGCGCCTTCGGGGAGCGAGGACGCCGCAGCGCTCGACCGCTTCCGGCACGAGCTCCGCGTCGCCCGGCGGATCTCGCACCCGCACGTGGTCCGCACGCACGACATCGGCGAGGCGCCGGGGGGAGGGGGGAGCCGCCGCTTCATCACGATGGAATACGTGGACGGCTGGTCGCTGGCGCAGCTGCTCGAGCGGCGCGGCACGTTGCCCGTCGAGGCCACCCTCGTGATCGGCAAGCAGCTGTGCCGTGCCCTCGGCGTCGTGCACGCGCAAGGCGTCATCCATCGCGACTTGAAGCCGCAAAACGTCCTGATCACGCGCGGCGGCGACGTAAAGCTCACCGATTTCGGCATCGCCGAGTTGGACCGGCCCGACACGCCGGAGTCCCGGGCGGCCGGCGCTCCGCGCGGTACCCTGGCGTACATGGCTCCCGAGCAGCTGCTCGGCGAGCCCATCGATGCCCGAACCGATCTGTACGCGACGGCCGCCGTGCTGTGCGAATGCCTCACGGGAAGTCCGCCGTACCCGGCGACCACACCCGAGTCCCTGCTCGCCCGGGCGCTCGTCGGGGGACCGCCGCTCGTGGCCGGGCCGCTCGGCGACCTGCTCCGATCCGCCCTCTCGGCCGACGGCGGCGACCGGCCGGCCACGGCGGCTGCGTTCCACGACGCGCTCGCGGAGGTCGAGTGGTGCGCCACGGAGCCCCTGCTCGCGTAAGCCGCGCCTTGCCGGACCCGCCGTCAGGCGAGTACCTTCGCGACTCTCCCCGTGACGGAGGTCGCGCATGCCGCTGGCCGAGCTGCTCCTCCCCGAGTTCGATGAAGAGATGACCGCCACCCGCCGGGTGCTCGCGCGAGTACCCGACGGCAGGTCTTCCTGGAAGCCGCACCCCAAGTCGATGACGCTCGGCCGCCTCGCGACGCTGGTCGCCGAGCTGCCGGGGTGGGCGGTGAACGCCATCACGCGCGACGAGCTCGACATCATGCCGCCGGGCGGGCCGCCGCCCAAGTTCGAGGCCCTCGAGAGCACGGCGCGCATCCTCGACCTGTTCGACCGTAACGCGGCGGCGGCGCGCACTGCGCTCGCCAAGGCCCCCGATGCGGAGTTCAAGAAGCCTTGGGCGTTCAAGGTCGGCGGCCGGACCGTCGCCACCAACCCGAAGTTCACCGTGTACCGCCGCACGGTGCTCAATCATCTGGTGCACCATCGCGGCCAGCTCACCGTGTACCTGCGGCTCAACGACGCCCTAGTCCCCGCAGTATACGGGCCAACTGCGGACGAGCCGAGCTTCTAGGGCGAACGCGTGAGCTCGTGGGAGCAGGCGGTCTCGGGGCTGCTGCGGGCGCTGCGGCTCGACAGCATCCGCAGCAAGATGCTGGTATTCGCCCTCTTCGCGACGCTCATTCCCTCCTTCACGACGGCGTGGATCTCCTACCTGCAGAACAAGCGCTCGATCACGGAGAAGATCACGGGCGAGCTGCAGAGCGTGAGCGTGCAGACCGCCCGGGAGTTGGACCTCTGGGTCAAGGAGCGCCTGTACGAGCTGCGCGTGTTCGCGAGCTCGTACGAGGTGTCGGAAAACCTCGACCGGATCCCGCGCGCGGGCGGCGCGCGGGCGCACGAGCGACTCACCGGCTATCTCCGGTCGGTGCGCGAGCGCTTCGCGGACTACCAGGAGCTGCTGGTCGTGAACCCCGAGGGCGCGGAGGTGGCGAGCACCGCCCCAGAGCCGACCGCGGTTGTCCTGCCGCAGGGCTGGACGAAGACGATCCGCACAGAGAACGCAGTGGTCGGCGACGCGCGGTGGGACGAGGCGCTCAAAAAGGGCTTCGTGGTGTTCGCGGTCCCGATCTACCAGACGGGGGGGCAGTTCCTGGGCGCCCTGACGGCGAAGCTCGATTTCAGTGCGCTCCACCGGCTCCTACGACGCTTCGCCGGCAGCGGGGAGCAGGCGGGTCAGGTGTACCTCATCACCGCGGGCGGCCGCCCCATCGTGGGCTCCCGCTCCGATCCGACGGAGCTGATGCGCCGCAGCCTGCCCGCCGCCGTCGTCCGCCGCCTGCTCGAGCACGAGGGAACGACGCGCGAATACCGCGGGCTCGAGGGCCAGGAGGTGGTGGGGACCATGAAGGGCGTGCCACGGCTCGACTGGGCGGTCCTCGCGGAAGTGCCCGCGACCGAGGCATTCCGCCAGGTGACGCGGCTCCGCAACGTGACCGTGCTGATCGTGGCGGCGCTGCTCGTGGCCGTGGGCCTGTTCGCCTACTTCCTCGGGCTCCTGATCACGCGGCCGCTCGACCGCCTGACCCGGGCCGCGGCGAACGTGGCGGGGGGCGACCTCGACGTGCACTTGCCCGTGGTGGGCGGCGGCGAGCTCAAGTACGTCACCGAGGTGTTCAACGACATGGTGGCGCGGCTGCACGAGAGCCGACGTGAGCTCGAGCGGCTCTCCATCACCGATGACCTCACAGGGCTGTACAACCGGCGATACCTGATGGAAACCCTCGCCAACGAAGTGCGCCGCTCGCGCCGCCTCGACCATCCTTGCGCGCTGCTCATGGCCGACGTCGACCACTTCAAGGAGTACAACGACGCGTACGGCCACCTGGCGGGCGACGCAGCGCTCACGCGGATTGCGGGCGTCCTGCGGGAAACGACACGCGACGTGGATTGCGCGGTGCGCTACGGCGGCGAGGAGTTCGTGGTGCTGATGCCGGAGACCAAGGCGCCCGGGGCGATCGAGACCGCCCAGCGGATCCGCACCCGCCTGGCGACCGACGAGCTGGTGGGCGGGAAGCTCAGCGTGAGCATCGGCGTGGCCCAGTTCCCCGACGACGGCGACACGCCCGAAGCGCTGCTCGCCCGCGCGGACGCGGCGCTGTACCGGGCGAAGCGTGAGGGCCGGGATCGCGTGCTGCGCGCGCCCCCCCCGCCCCCTCCCGCTACCCCTCGCATCCCTTAGCGGCCGCCCGGCTCCGTCGCCCGCCGTCCCACCAGGTTCAGGAACATCCACCCGGCGCGACCGCTTTCATCGGCGACGCGCACCCACTGCTCCACATAGGAATAACCGATGAGCCCGGCGCCTGGCGCCACGGTGAACAGCACCTTGTACCCTGCGCCTGGTCCGTCCCGCACCTTGCCTCGGGCCGTGGCCTGCAGTCGCACGGGAACGGCGAACGGCACCTCACCCGGGCGAAGCGACGGACGACCCGCGCCGGCCAGCCGGCTTCTCCCACTGCCCGCCACGCTCTTCACCTGGTTTGCGAGGTACAGCGCACCGCCATAGTTCTGCTTCGCGAACTCGCCGCTCGCCTGCTCTCGACCATCCTTGCGCGCTGCTCATGGCCGACGTCGACCACTTCAAGGAGTACAACGACGCGTACGGCCACCTGGCGGGCGACGCAGCGCTCACGCGGATTGCGGGCGTCCTGCGGGAAACGACACGCGACGTGGATTGCGCGGTGCGCTACGGCGGCGAGGAGTTCGTGGTGCTGATGCCGGAGACCAAGGCGCCCGGGGCGATCGAGACCGCCCAGCGGATCCGCACCCGCCTGGCGACCGACGAGCTGGTGGGCGGGAAGCTCAGCGTGAGCATCGGCGTGGCCCAGTTCCCCGACGACGGCGACACGCCCGAAGCGCTGCTCGCCCGCGCGGACGCGGCGCTGTACCGGGCGAAGCGTGAGGGCCGGGATCGCGTGCTGCGCGCGCCCCCCCCGCCCCCTCCCGCTACCCCTCGCATCCCTTAGCGGCCGCCCGGCTCCGTCGCCCGCCGTCCCACCAGGTTCAGGAACATCCACCCGGCGCGACCGCTTTCATCGGCGACGCGCACCCACTGCTCCACATAGGAATAACCGATGAGCCCGGCGCCTGGCGCCACGGTGAACAGCACCTTGTACCCTGCGCCTGGTCCGTCCCGCACCTTGCCTCGGGCCGTGGCCTGCAGTCGCACGGGAACGGCGAACGGCACCTCACCCGGGCGAAGCGACGGACGACCCGCGCCGGCCAGCCGGCTTCTCCCGCTGCCCGCCACGCTCTTCACCTGGTTTGCGAGGTACAGCGCACCGCCATAGTTCTGCTTCGCGAACTCGCCGCTCGCCTGCTGCACCAGCGTGCCCGCCTGCGCGACGTCCGAGCTCCCGCCTGGCGGCCCGCCGGTCGCGGCGCGGAGCGCCTGCAGGGCGATCTCCGCCTCCGCCATCGCCGAGGCCGCCTCGGCCCGGCTCGCCACCGTCTGGAGCTTCGCGAGGGCGCGCACGACCTCCTGCCGCGCATCGTCGAGGCGCGCCTGGAGGTCCTCGACCTGCGCATCGCGCCCGACCAGCCGCAGCTCGAGGCGCGCGACCCGCTGCTCGAGGACCGAATCGCGGGATGGCGCGCTGCGCGGTGGCGGCGGCCCGCCGGCGACGCTGTCTTTGGCCACCTGGGGCGTCAGGGGCGTCGTGTGGAGCGGACACGCAGCGAGCGCCGCGCCTAGACTCGAACACAAGAACCAGCGATGGACGTGACGCCACCGCAAGCGAGCCACAGGGGCTCGCAGTGGCGGGCCGCTCACCCGGCGGCCTCGTGCGAATCGGCCTGCTGCTGCATCGGCTCGTGTGCCTGGGCGCTCACCCAGACGCCGGGATGCGGAATCGTGACCACGAAGCCGTCGCTCACCCGCAGCGGCCGCGCCTGGTAGGCGGCGAGCGCCTCCCGCCACTGGG
>QHTS01000021.1 GCA_003220905.1 Gemmatimonadota bacterium
AGGAGCGTCGTATCGTCGGCGCCCCGGGGCGAGAAGACATAGAGGGCCGCGTCTCCCGGAGCGAGCGCGCCCTGGCGCCGGAGGGGCTGGGCGAGACTGTCGGGGATGGGCGCGCGCACCGAGACGCGCGGGGCCTTCGACAGGACGGTGAGCACCACGAGCAGGAGGCCCCCCACCACCCCGAGACCCACGAGTGCGTGAAGCGCCCCGGACAGGACGGGCGAGCGCATCCGCACGCTGTCCTGCGCCGCGGTCGGGAGGGCATCTACCAGAGCCCGGCTCAGCTGCTCGGCGGTCTGGAAGCGCTCTGCGGGGTCCTTGGCGAGCGTGCGGTCGACCACCCCGGCGAGCGCGGGCGGGATCTCGCTCCGATGCTGCTGAATGGGCACCGGGGTGGCGGTGGCCTGCTTCATGAGGATCGACTGGGCGGACTCGCCGTCGAACGGCGGCACGCCGGCGAGCATCTGATACAGCACGACCCCGAGTGAGTAGATGTCCGACCGGGCATCCACGTCCTCTCCGGTGGCTTGCTCGGGACTCATGTAATGCGGGGTCCCGACCACCATGCCCTCAGTGGTGAGCTGGCTGACGGACGCCTCCTGCGCGGCCTTGGCGATCCCGAAGTCGGTCACGAGCACGTGGCCCGCGCTGTCGAGCAGGATGTTGTCGGGCTTCACGTCGCGGTGCACGATCCCGTGCAGGTGGGCGTGGCCGAGCGCGTCCGCCACCTGCCGCGCGATCCGCGCGGCGTCGCGCAGCGAGAGGCGCTGATGCTTTTCGAGCAACTGGCGGAGCGACGGCCCGTCGAGGCAACGCATGACGATGTACAGGACTTCATTCTTGTAGCCCCCGACCTTATAGATCGGCACGATGTGCGGGTGTTCGAGCCGTGCGCTGGTGCGAGCCTCACGCACGAACCGCTCGGCGAGCCCGGGCGACGGCGTGAGCCCCAGGTCGAGCACCTTCACCGCGACGTCCTGGCCGAGGGTCTCGTCCCGGACGCGGAACACGGCGGCGAAGCCGCCTTCGCCCAAGACATCCCCCACGGTAAATTTTTTGCCGAGGGCTTTCTGGAGGCGGCGACGCAGTGTGACGAGATCGAGCGACATGGCGGACGCGAAACCTAGGAACCTGCGCCGCGCGGCGCTAGGGACGGCCGGTGTCGTCCTCGTGTGGCTGTTCGCCGTGTGGCCGCCCCCCGTGTGGTGGCGCGATCACTGGCCACGGGAGACGGCGATGATGCGAGAAGGGGCGGACTGGCGGACAGACGGTCGGGCGGTCGGGGGTTCTCAGTCCGCCCGTCCGGCCGTTCACCCGACCGACCTTGAGAGCATCTCTCCCGTCCTCCAACGCATGGTCATCATCGCCGAGGATTCGCGGTTCCGCTCACACGTCGGGATCGATCTCGCCGAGATCGCGGATGCGCTCGGCGTGGACGCCGCCCACGGGTTCTGGTCCGCCGTCGGCGCGGCGTGGCGGCACCGCGACCGGCTGCGGGGCGCGAGCACCATCACCCAGCAGCTCGCCAAGAATCTGTATCTCTCCTCCTCGCGCAATCCGATCCGCAAGGTGAAGGAAGTGGTGACCGCCCTGCAGCTCGAGCTCGCCCTCTCGAAGGACCGGATCCTCGAGCTCTACCTGAACGTCGCGGAGTGGGGGCCGGGAATCTGGGGCGTCGATGCGGCGAGCCGCGCGTACTTCGCCGTGCCGGGATCGCGTCTCACCGAGGAGCAGGCGGCCGAGCTCGCGGCCACGCTGCCGCATCCGCGCACCTCGAACCCCACGTTCCGCCCGGACCGCACGCTGGCGCGCCGCGACCTCATCCTGGCGAGGTATCGCGGCGTGGACGTGTACATCCCGCCGGAAGAGGAAACAGACTCGCTGCTCATCACCCTGCCGGCTCCTGTGGTCCCGCCCGCGCTCGATTCGCTGAGGATCGACGTACCGGTGGACAGTCTGGAGGATAGTCTCACTGACAGACGCACAGACGCACAAACGACTAGACGCACAGACGCAACAGACGCACAGGGGAGAACAGCAGACAGCGGTCGGGACAGCCTCCCCTGACTCCTGTCGTCTGTTCACCCCTGTGCGTCTGCGCGTCTAGTCTTTGCAGGTTCCCGTATTAGTCAACCAACCGCAATGGCATGACCAGCGCCATATAGCTCGCCGGGTCGTCCCACCCGACCGGCTCCACGGTGGCAGCGCGCTCCGGGGCCTTGAAGGTGAGCCGCACCTCGTCGGTGGGCATGTACTTGAGGATCTCGAGCAGGTACATCGCGTTGAACCCGATCTCGAGCGGCTCGCCCTCGTAGGTGACGGCGAGCTCGTCCTGCGCTTCGCCCAGGTCGGGGGTCTGGACCGAGAACTTGACGGCGCCGCCGGAGAAGGCGAGCCGGATCCGGTGCGTCTGATCGCTCGCGACCACGCTCATGCGCCGCAACGCCGCCGCCATCGCGGCCTTGTCCGCGGTCGCCACTTTGTCGTTCTCGCGCGGAATCACCTGCTCGTAGTTCGGGTACGGCCCTTCGATCAAGCGTGAGAACACGAGCGTCCCGCCGGCGCGGAAGCCGATGTGGTTGTCGCTGCGCGCGATCTCGAGGGCATCGTCGGCCGCGAACAGCCGGCGGATCTGCTCGAGCGCCTTGGGCGGCACGATCAGATCGGCGGTCGAGCCGCCCTTCGCCGGGACGTCCATCTTGGCGAGCCGGTGCCCGTTCGTCGCCACCATCCGCATATGGTCGGGCCGGAGCTCCCACAGCACGCCGTTCAGGATCGGCCGGCTCTCCTCGGTCGACGCCGCGAAGGCGACGTGCCCCACGAGCTTGTGCACGACACCCGCCGCCGCCTTCCACGCCCCGTCGAACTTGACGGCGGGGAATGACGGAAACTCCTCCCGCGGCAATCCGAGCAGCTTGAACTTCGAGCGGCCGCACTCGATCGCGACGCGCGACTCGCCCGCAGCCGTGAACCGCACGGGCCCCGAGGGCAGCTCGCGCGCGATGTCCACGAGCTTTTTCGCCGGTAGGGTCACGGCGCCCTCGGCGTCTACCTCGGCCGGCACGGTGGTCGTGACCGCGATATCCAGGTCCGTCCCGGAGAGCCGGAGGCCCTGCTTCGTCACTTCGACCAGGACGTTGGCGAGCACCGGCAGCGTCGTCTTGGCGGGGATCGCCGCCGCGACTCCGCCCAGTCCTTCCTGCAGCTGCTCTCGCGTGATGGTGAACTTCATCCGTCTC
>QHTS01000154.1 GCA_003220905.1 Gemmatimonadota bacterium
GGGAGAGAACGCTGGGGTGCTGCGGCTCCCCGACGGCTGGGCGGTGGCATTCAAGATCGAATCGCATAACCACCCGTCGGCGGTCGAGCCCTATCAAGGGGCGGCCACCGGCGTCGGCGGCATCCTGCGGGACGTGTTCACCATGGGCGCCCGACCCGTGGCGGTCCTGAATAGCCTGCGCTTCGGCCCGCTGGACGAGGCGCGCAACCGCTACCTCTTTGCTGGTGTGGTGAAGGGCGTGGGCGACTACGGCAACTGCGTGGGCGTTCCGACGCTGGGAGGCGAGGTCGACTTCGGGCCGAGCTATGGCGGCAACCCCCTCGTGAATGCGATGTGCGTCGGCCTCCTCAAGGAGCGGGATCTCATCAAGGCGGCGGCGCACGGCATCGGCAACGTGCTGCTGGTCGTGGGCTCGCGCACGGGCCGCGACGGCATCCACGGCGCGTCGTTCGCCTCCGAAGAGCTGACGCACGAGAGCGAGCAGCGGAGGCCCCAGGTCCAGGTGGGCGATCCGTTCACCGAGAAGCTGCTGCTCGAGGCCAGTCTCGCACTGATCGCGTCGGGCCACATCGTCGCGATCCAGGACATGGGCGCCGCCGGTCTCACGTCGTCGTCCGCCGAGATGGCCGCCAAAGGCGGCGTGGGCGTAGAGCTCGATCTGTCGCTCGTGCCCACGCGCGAGCCGGGCATGACCCCGTACGAGATCCTGCTGTCCGAATCACAAGAGCGCATGCTGGTGGTCGCGCGGCCCGATCGGATCACGCAGGTCCAGGCGATCGGCGAGAAGTGGGACCTCACTGCCACGCCGATCGGCCGCGTGACGGACGACGGCATGTACCGGGCGAAATGGCAGGACCAGGTCGTGGTCGAGATCCCCGGACAACGGTTGATCGACGACTGCCCTGTCTACACGCCCGAAGCCCGTGAGGATGACGCGATCGCTCGTTTGCGCGCGGAGCGTCCTGCTCCCCGCTCCCCGCTCCCTGCTCCCGCTGAGGTGCTCCTCAAACTCCTCGACCACCCGCCGATCGCATCCAAGCGTTGGGTCTACGAGCAGTACGACTCGACCGTCCAAGCGGGCACCGTGATCGGCCCCGGGGGGGGCGACGCCGGCGTCATTCGGGTCCGGAATGCGGATTTCGGCCTTGCGGTGACGCTGGACTGCAACAACCGGTACGCGCTCCTCGACCCGTACGAGGGGGGTAAGGCGGCCGTGGCGGAAGCGGCCCGCAACATCGCGTGCACGGGCGCCCGCCCGCTGGGCATCACCGATTGCCTGAACTTCGGGAATCCCGAACGGCCGTCCGTCTTTCACCAATTCATGGAGAGCTGCCGCGGCATCGCCGACGCCTGCCGGGCGCTCGATACCCCGGTCACGGGCGGGAACGTTTCCTTCTACAATGAGAGCCCGGCGGGCGCGGTGGACCCCACGCCGGTGGTCGGGATGGTCGGCCTCCTGTCCCGCGCGGAGCGCGCCGTGCGGAGCCACGCGCGCGCGGCCGGCGACGTGGTCTTCGTGCTGGGCGAGACGCGGGTCGAGCTGGGCGCGTCGCAGCTGTGGGAAGCGCTCCACGGCTTCGTGGGCGGACAGCCGCCACGGGTCGACCTCGCCGTTGAGCGGCGGCTCGTGGACTACCTCGTCGCGGCGGCGGAGCGCGGGCTGCTGCGCTCCGCGCACGATTGCTCGCACGGCGGCCTCGGCGTGGCGCTGGCGGAGGTCGCGATGGGTGGTCCGTACGACGAGACAGGATTCGGCCTCAACATTGATCTTGCGGCTTACGGCTTGGGGCTTGCGGCTGACGAGCTGTTGTTCAGCGAATCTCACGGGCGTGCCGTCGTGACGTGTCTGCCCGAGCGGGCGACGGCCGCCCTGGCGCTCGCGCAGGAGCTCGGTGTGCCCGCGCAGCGGGTCGGAACGGTGGCAGCGCGCGGCGGCGCCGTCCGCCTGCGGCTGGGCGACGCGACCGTCGAGCACCCCGTCGAGCGTCTCAGGCAGCTATATTTCTCGAGCGTATCCCGACGGATGGGGGACTGACGGATAAATGTGCGGCATCATCGGCGTCACCGGCGTTCCCGACGCAGCCCGCGTCGCCTACCTCGGCCTCTATAGCCTGCAGCACCGGGGGCAGGAGTCCGGCGGGATGGTGGCGGTGGATGGGGAAGGCGTGGCGCGATCCCACCGCGGCATGGGGCTCGTTTCGGACATCTTCAACGAGCGAGTCCTGAGCGATCTGCCGGGCGACGTCGCCATCGGCCACACCCGCTACTCCACTGCCGGCACCTCCGTCCTCGCCAATGCCCAACCGATGCTCGCCCGCTACCGCGAAGGGCCGCTGGCGCTCGCGCACAACGGGAACCTCACGAACGCGGTCCAGCTGCGGTCCGACCTCGTCGCCAAGGGCTCGCTGTTCCAGAGCTCCTCGGACAGCGAGGTGCTGGTGCACCTGATCGCCCGGTCCGAGGCACGGGAGCCGGAGGACCAGCTGCTGGACGCGCTCGAGCGGGTGGAGGGCGCCTACTCGCTCCTCATTACCGTCGGGCGCACCCTGTACGCGATCGTCGATCCGCGCGGCTTTCGGCCCCTGGTGCTGGGTCGCCTGGGGCGTGGCTGGGTGGTGGCGTCCGAGACCTGCGCCCTCGACATCACCGGCGCGACGCCGGTACGGGAGCTCGAGCCCGGGGACTTCGTGCGCATCCACGGGGAGGAGGTGGATCAGCTCCCCCGCCTGCCCGCGCGGCCGCCGCGCCGCTGCGTGTTCGAGCTGGTGTACTTCTCGCGGCCCGACAGCACGGTGTTCCATCGGTCCGTGGACCGGGTGCGCCGGGCGCTGGGGCACGAGCTCGCCCGCGAGCACCCGGCGCCCGGTGCCGACTGCGTGTTCTCGGTGCCGGACTCGTCCAACGCCATGGCGCTCGGCTTCTCCGAGGAGTCGGGGACCAAGCTCGAGCATGCGCTCATCCGCAATCACTACGTCGGCCGCACGTTCATCCATCCCGCCCAGGCCGGCCGCATGGCGAAGGTCAAGATCAAGTTCAATCCCGTCCGCGAAGTGCTGCAGGGAAAGAAGGTCGTGGTCGTGGACGACTCGATCGTCCGCGGCACGACCAGCCGGGCGCTGGTGCAGCTGATCCGTCAGGCGGGCGCGGCCGAGGTGCATTTCCGCGTCGCGTCTCCGCCGATCACGGGCCCATGCTACTACGGCATCGATACGCCCACCAAAGGTGAGCTGATCGGGTCGAGCCACGACGTCATGCAGATCCGTGAGCACTTGGGCGTCGACACGTTGGGGTATCTTTCGCTGGACGGGATGCTGCGCGCGGCGGGCGGCGATCCGGCCGACTTCTGCCACGCCTGCTTCTCGGGCGACTACCCCACCGAAATCCCCGAGGATCTCGAGCGGGCCCGCAACGCCGCCCCGCTCCTCGCCGCCATCCCCAGTTGATCCGCCGTGCCGGCGCTCGAGCGGTGGGTGTATTCGTTCGGCGACGGCCGCGCCGACGGCTCGGCGGCGATGCGCGACATCCTGGGCGGCAAGGGGGCCGGCCTCGCCGAAATGGCGAACCTGGGCCTCCCCGTCCCCCCGGGGTTCACGATCTCCGCCAAACTCTGCATCGCCTACCTCGAGCACGGTACCTTCCCCGACGATCTGCGTGAAGAAGTCGATCGCCATCTGAAGCAGCTGGAGCGACTCGCCAAGAAGCGTTTCGGCGATGCGCGCAATCCGTTGCTCGTTTCGGTACGCTCGGGCGCCGCGGTGTCGATGCCGGGAATGATGGAGACCATTCTGAACCTGGGCCTGAACGACGAGACCGTGCAGGGGCTCATCGCCGGCTCGAAGAACCCTCGGTTTGCCTACGACTCGTATCGTCGCTTCGTCCAGATGTACGGCGATGTGGTGTTCGACCTCGGCAAGGAGCCGTTCGCGGAGGTGCTGGACGAGTTCAAGCGCCGGCGTAAGGTGGAGCGGGACATCGACCTCCCGGCCGACGACCTGAAGGCCCTCGTGCGAGAGTTCAAGTCGATCATCCAGGCGAAGTGCGGGCTCCCCTTCCCCGAGGATCCCACGGTCCAGCTGTGGGGGGCGATCGCGGCGGTGTTCAAGAGCTGGCGCACGCGCCGGGCCACGGACTACCGCCGGGTGCACGGCATTCCCGACGATCTGGGTACCGCGGTGAACGTGGTCGCGATGGTGTACGGCAACATGGGGGACGATTCCGGGACCGGGGTCGCGTTCACGCGCGACTGCAGCACGGGCGAAGCGGTGCTCAACGGCGACGTGCTCACCAACGCGCAGGGTGAGGACGTCGTCTCGGGCGCCCGCACCCCTGAGTCACTCGCCAAGCTCAAGCGCGGTAAGCTCGCCAAGGTGTACCGCGAGCTGGAGCGCATCGCCGCAAAGCTCGAGCGCCACTTTAGAGACGTGCAGGACATCGAGTTCACGTTCGAGCACGGCGACCTGTACCTGCTGCAGACGCGCCGCGCTCAGCGCGCCGGGCTCGCGGCGGTGCCAGCGCCGTGGAGATGGTGGAGGAGGGACTCATCACGCCCAGCGAGGCGGTGCAGCGCGTCCCGCCCCAGGACTTGGACCAGCTGTTCCATCCGATGGTCGACCCGCGCGCGTCCGTGACCCTCGTCGCGAAAGGTCTCCCGGCCTCGCCCGGGGCGGCGACGGGCGAGGCGGTGTTCGACGCGGACGAGGCGGAGGCGCTGGCCCATGAGGGCCGCAAGGTCATCCTCATCCGGCCGGAGACGTCCCCCGAGGACTTCCACGGGATTGTGGCGGCGCAGGCGGTGATCACCGCGCGCGGCGGCATGACGAGCCACGCGGCGGTGGTGGCCCGGGGGATGGGCAAGACCTGCGTGGTGGGAGCGAAGGACATCGAGGTGGACCCCGCCGCGGGCCGGCTGCGCGCCAACGGCCGCGTCGTCAAATGGGGTCAGCTCATCACCGTGGACGGGACCACCGGCCGGGTGCTGCTCGGAGCCGCCAAGCTGGTGGAGCCGAAGCTCGGCAGCCACTACGTCAAGTTGATGGCGTGGGCGGACGAACATCGCCGGCTGCGGGTGCGCGCCAACGCCGACACGCCGGGGGACGCGAAGCGCGCCCGCGAGTTCGGCGCCGAGGGGGTCGGGTTGTGCCGCACCGAGCACATGTTCTTCGAAGGCGATCGCATCACGGCAATGCGCGAAATGATCGTGGCGCCGGACGAAGCGGGCCGCCGCCGCGCGCTCGCCAAGCTGCTCCCGATGCAGCGCGAGGACTTCGAAGGGATTTTCGAAGCGATGGCTGGCCACCCGGTCACCATCCGGCTGCTCGATCCGCCGCTGCACGAGTTCCTGCCGCACGGGAAGGACGAAGTCGGGGCGCTCGCCCGCGCCATGAAGCTGCCCGCGGTCCGGCTGGAGCGGCTCGTCGCCTCGCTGGTCGAGGCGAACCCGATGCTCGGGCATCGCGGCTGCCGGCTCGGCATCACGTATCCCGAAATCACCGAAATGCAGGCCCGGGCGATTTTCGAGGCGGCGTGCCGGGTCGTGAGCCGCGGCAAGAAGGTGACCGTCGAGGTCATGATCCCACTCGTCGCTCTCGTCGAAGAGCTGCGGCGCCAGACCGAGATCGTGCGCCGCGTGGCACGGGAAGTGTTCCAGGCCGAGGGGCGAGCGGTGCCGTATCTGGTCGGGACGATGATCGAGCTGCCGCGCGCGGCGCTCACTGCCGACGAGATCGCCAAGGACGCGGAGTTTTTCTCCTTCGGAACGAACGACCTCACGCAGACGACCTTCGGTCTGTCGCGCGACGACGCGGGCCGGTTCCTCCCGTTCTACGTGGAGCACGGCATCCTGAAGGACGACCCGTTCCAGGTGCTCGACCAGGAGGGCGTCGGCAAGCTCATCGAGCTGGCGGTCCGGCTCGGCCGGGGAACGCGGGCGGACCTCAAGATCGGCATCTGCGGGGAGCACGGCGGCGAGCCCGCGTCGGTGAAGTTCTGCCACCATGTGGGCATGAACTACGTGTCCTGCTCGCCGTTCCGCGTACCCATCGCTCGTCTCGCCGCGGCCCAGGCGGCGCTCGAAGAACAGGGCGTAATTAACCGAACGCGGGCAACCGTCTGACGGGAATCGGGAAACGAGAAACGGGACACGTATCCCGTTTCCCGTGTCCCGTTTCCCGAGTTAAATGGAGGCGCGGGGAATCGAACCCCGGTCCGAGAATGACTCCGATACCGCTACTACGTGCGTAGACGAGGCTTGTGGTCTCGCCACCGCGGCGCCTCGCCGGCCACGGCAGCGACGAGCCCTTAGAAACTCTTACGCGACCCGTTCGGGCCCCAGGTCACGCCAGCCCGATTTTGCGATACGTGAGCGCCGCCTCAGGCGGGCTGCCACTCACGCAGGTGCGTGAAGCCGAAGCTTACGCAGCCAGTGCCAGGTTTGAATTGGCAGTTATGAATTGTGCCAGTGGTTTTACCAGGTGACTGACGACCTGGGCACGCAGCGATATCCTCGCCAAACCCGTCGAAGCCTGTCGCCCCCGTGAGCGTAACCTAGTTGGCCGAGGAGGCATTTTCAACTCTGCCGGTCGCCGGTCCGCTCCAGCTTCTCGAAAAATCGCTCGATGGCCGGCCACTGGGCGTGGACGTCGTCGTATCCCGCCTCCACCAGGCGAGCCGTGTGCAGCGGATGGAACAACAGGAAACCGAGGAACTCCGACGCCGCGTCCCGCTGTCCGCCCATCGCGCGTACGATCCGGCGCACGCCTGGCGGCAGCAGCCGGCCCTGCCCCGCGGCGAGGTCGGCCAGACTGCGGGTCGGGTGCAACAGCAGCAGCTCGACAGGTCGCAGGCCGTCGGGCGCGGGGATGTGCGGCGGCAGCGCGGAGAGCAGCTGGTTCACCCGGTCGAGCCGCTCGGCGTCGGCCTCGAGCGCGTCGTGGAAGATGGCCTCGAACAGCAAGCCCAGCGCCTCCGCTGCGCTCGGGTAATCGCCCGCACGTGCAGGGGACGTGGCGCGGCGCGGCGTCGTCAGCCCGATGGCGACGACGGCTCGGGCGCCGAGGTGCAGCGCGGGCGCGAGCGGCGCCGTCTGACGGACGCTGCCGTCACCGTAGAACTCGGCGCCGATGTGCACGGCTGGAAAGAGAATCGGAAGCGCCGCGGACGCCATCACGTGATCGAGCGTGAGTCGCGTGCGCACGGCGATGCGCTGGACCCGTTCCCAGGTCGGCGTGTCGGAGGCCCCCTGCACGAATGTGACGGAACGCCCTGTGGTGTACGACATCGCGCTGAGCGCAACCGAACGGAGTCGCCCGTAGACGATGTTCGCGTCGACGCCCCCCGGATTCACGCACTGGGCCAGGAACGCGCGCAGCGGGCGCGTGTCGGCGAGCCCGTGGACGGCCACCGGCCCACGCCGCCGGCCCGTGGCGCTGTGCCACACCCAGCGGAGCATCGAGCCGGCCAGCCGGGCCGGCCGCACGCGGTAGACCTCCTCGCTCGTCAGGCGGTCCCACTGCGCGCGCAGGCCTGCGACGGCGGCGGCCAGCGGGCCCTGGTGGGCGGCGAGGTAGAACGTGTTGATCGCACCCACCGACATCCCGGAGAGGATCGGGAACTCGAGGCCGGGCAACCGCTCCGCCAGCCCGGCGAGCACCCCCACGTGATACGCGCCGCGAGCACCGCCACCCGACAACACGAGCGCGAGGTGGGAGGAGTAGCGCCACGCGCCCGGCGGGCGCTCGCCCGGCGCCGTCTGGGTAAGCGCACGCGGGGATGAGACGTGGCGTACCGGACTCATCGCTACCCGGAATGCCGCCCTTTCGCGGCGGTAATGCA
>QHTS01000155.1 GCA_003220905.1 Gemmatimonadota bacterium
TGCTTTTCGGCCGCGGCGACGTAAAAGCAGAACAGCATCGCGGCCGGCCCGTTGATGGTCATCGAGGTCGAGACTTGATCGAGCGGGATCCCGCGGAACAGGTCTTCCATGTCGGCGAGCGACGAGATCGCGACGCCGCACTTGCCCACCTCGCCTTCGGCGCGTGGGTGGTCGGCGTCGTAACCCATCAGCGTGGGGAAGTCGAACGCCACCGACAGACCGGTTTGCCCGTGCTCCAGCAGGAACTTGTAGCGCCGGTTCGTGTCTTCGGCGCTCCCGAAGCCCGCGAACTGCCGCATCGTCCACAGCTTTCCCCGGTACATCGTCGGATGGATGCCGCGGGTGAACGGGTAGCCGCCCGGCGCCCCCAACCGACTGCTCGGGTCGAAGCCGGCCAGGTCGTCCGGCGTATAGACGGGCTTTTTTTCGATGCGGCTCATCGGGTCGCGCCCCCCCCAGCCTTCACCTGATCGAGGATCTCTGCCGCCACGTCGTACGGGCTGCGCCGGCCGTCCGCTACCTCGTCCAGCCGCAGTGCCAGCAGCTCCTCGACCCGCGTCGCCTCCAGGAGCCAGCGCCTCAGCTTGCGTTCCAGGACGGCCCGCGTCCGCGCGGCCAGGCGCTGCCGCCGCCGCTCGGCGAGCTTGCCGCTCGCTTGAAGATAGGCGTAATGGCGATCCAGAGCAGCAGCGAGCTCGTCCACGCCGACGCCCGTCGTTGCCACGGTCGCGAGCACCGGCGGCTCCCAAGGGTCGGACGGTCGGACGGTCGGACCGTCGGACGGAGGGCCCGCACGGTCCGCCCGTCCGCCAGTCCCACTGTCCGCCCGTGGTCGGGCGGCGTGGTGGGGAGAAACGTGCCGGAACGCATTCCCCCGCCGGATGCCGAGCATCACCTCGACCTCTTGCCGGAACTTGTCCGCGCCCGGACGGTCGCTCTTGTTCACTACGTAAATGTCGGCGATCTCCATGACCCCGGCCTTGAGCGCCTGAATCCCGTCGCCCGATTCGGGCACGAGCACCAGGGCGGTCGTCTCGGCGGTGCGCGCGATGTCGAGCTCCGTCTGCCCGACGCCCACCGTCTCGACCAGCACGCGCTCGAAGCCGAACGCCTCGAGCAGATCGGCGACTTCCTCCGTAGTGATAGCGAGCCCGCCCTGCGCCCCCCGCGTCGCCATCGAGCGGATGAACACGCCGGGGTCGAGGCTGACGGATTCCATCCGGATCCGGTCGCCCAGCAGCGCGCCCCCCGTGAACGGGCTGGTCGGATCCACGGCCACGACGCCGACGGAGAGGCGCTGGGTGCGGAGCCGCTGGATCAGCGCTTCGGTGAGCGTGCTCTTCCCGGCGCCGGGCGGGCCGGTGATACCGACCCGCCGCGTCCCGCCGCGCCCGAGCAACCCGTGTGCGTGCGACAACACCTGCTCGAACCCGTCGCGCTGGTTCTCCACCAGGGTGATGGCGCGGGCCAATGCGGCGGGCTCACGCCGGGCGAGTCCCTCGAGAATCCGCTCCGTCGTCACGCAAGACTCATGCTTCAGATCCGCTCTTCGCCGCGGTCGAGCGGCACGGTGCGCACCGGCCCCGGCCGCACGGCGACGCGCTCCACGCGGGTGGCGGTGGCGGCGAGAATGTCGAACTCGAGCCCGTGGAGCGCGAATCGCTCACCCGGTCGGGGAATGCGTCCCAGCGCCTGCACCAGCAGCCCTGCGACGGTCTGGACCCCCCGCGTTTCCAGCGTCGCGCCGAGGGACTCCTCCAGCCGGCTGGTCGGGGCGCCGCCCTCCAGCTCGACGATCCGGACGGGCGGCTCGTCGGTGGGGGCCGCGCCCCCCGGCTCGAAGATCTCCGACACCAGGTCGCGGAGCAGGTCCTCGAACGTGACCAGGCCTGCCGTCCCGCCGAACTCGTCCAGCACCACGGCGAGGTGGCTCCGGCCGCGCTGCATTTCCAGCATGAGGTCGGCCGCGCGTGTGGTGCCCGGCACGACGAGCGCCGGCAGGCCGGGGACGGGCGCGTCAGGCGGCAGACGGAGGAGATCGAAGGCATGGGTCACGCCAATCACCTCGTCGAGCGATCCCCGGTACACCGGATATCGACTGTAGCCCGATTGCAGGCACACGTGCGCCGCCTCCGCCGCGAGCAGGCCCTCGGGAATGGCCACGATCGACGTGCGGGGCGTCATCAGCTCCCGCACCGGCCGGTCCGCGAAGGCCAGCACACCCGACACGACCGCCATCTCGTCCGCGGACGCGAGCGCCTCGGTGTCGGCGTTGGCGAGCACGGCCGCGAGCGTAGTGCGCGTCGAGGGGTCGCGCCAGGGCACGAAGGGCGCGAACGCGCGGCCGAGCTTCTCGAGCCGCGGGGCTGCGTGCGCGACGATCGGCTCCGCCCACCGCCGGCCCACCACGCGCGGGACGAGGTACACGGCGCTCAGGAGCAGCGGGATGCCGAGCGCGATGGTAAAGACACCGAGCACGGTCGGCGTCGTGCGGGCGAGGAGCGCGGGGATCGCGGCGGCCGCGCAGATGATGCCGACGGTGGTCAGGGCGTTCGCGGTCGCGAGCACCCGCCCCGGGTTCTCGAGCACCCCGGCTGCGCCGCCCGCACCGCGGAGCTTGTACGACACCCAGCGGGTGAGCTCGAGCTGGCTCACCGCCGCGGCCGCGACGCCGACGGCCGCCGACGCGGCCGCGAGGATCAGTCCCAACACGAACAGCAGGGCGGGCAGCGTCACCGTTGCCTCTGGAGCAGCACGCGGGTCACCCGGCGTCGGTCCACCCGCTCCACGACGACCTGATAGCCATCGAGCGTCAGCTCGTCTCCGGCGCGGGGCACGCGCCCGAGCACCGAGTAGACGAGCCCGCCCACGGTCGAGACTTCCGGGTGCTCGAACGAGCGCCCGAGCGCTTGCGAGAGGTCGTCGAGGGTGACTCGGCCGTCCACCCAGTAGCGGTCGCCGTCCTGACGGATCGACGGGGCTTCGCCCACGTCGTGCTCGTCATGGATCTCGCCGACGATCTCCTCGAGGATGTCCTCGAG
>QHTS01000156.1 GCA_003220905.1 Gemmatimonadota bacterium
TGACCGTGCGCGAGCTGCCGCCGCTCGGGCCGCCGGCGGTGATCACCGCGTCCGAGCCGCACCGCGCGTATCCCCACAAGACCACCGAGCGGGATTGCTTCATGGATGCGGGTCAGGAAGCGGAGGTGGCGGAGGCGGACGACGCGCTGCTCCTCACCCACGAGGGGTGGATCGCGGAGGGGACGGTCTGGACCGTGTTCTGGTGGGGAGGCGACGGGTTGTGGACTCCGTCGCTCGACCTCGGGATCCTGCCCGGGATCGGGCGGGCGCGGGTGCTCGAGCTCGTACAGCGCGTGGAGCAGGGCCGTTACCGGGAGCAGGCGCTGGCGGGCAAAAGTCTGTTCCTCACGAACGCGGTGCGGGGTATCGTGCCGATCGCGGCGCTCGACGGAGCGCCAGTGCCGGCCGATCCCCGCACCGCCGAGCTGGCTCGCCGCTTCTGGCCCGGCTAGGGTTGCGCGCTGCTCGTGCTCAGCGCGATGTCGCCCTCGGTCAGGGTCCCTGACGTCAGGTAGCCCAGCGCGGGCACGCGGATCGTGAGGGAGTCGCGCCCGGTCCCGGGGCTGGCGTTGTCGCACGCGTCGATCGCGACGCCTACCAGCTCACCGGTATCGAGCCGGGCGGTTCCCCCGAACGTCGCGCACACCGTAGACGTCCGGGTGAAGGAGGTAATCGCCGTGGCCGGATCCGTTGCCGGATCGAGGGTCGCGCTCGCCACACTGCCGTTCGAGCGGACGATCCCCCAGTCCGTGGCGCGCAGGCGGCCCCCCGGTGCGTCGGTCACGTCGAAGTCGAACGTGCGTCGGTTGCCACCGGGCGTTGCTGCGCCCGGTCCGATGGCCCCGAGTCCCGTGATCCGCGTTTGCGGTGGGGGTGGTGGGGGCGGCGGCGGCGGCGGCGGCGGCGGGGGTGGGGGGGGCGGCGCCGCGCAGCTCACCTCGAACCTGACGTTGATCACCGCGCCCGCCACGACGGTCACCGTCCGGGGGTTGGACCCGCTCACCGTGCAGTTCGACGCCACGCCGTCGAGGCGCGCCACGTGGTCGCCGGCCGGCACGCCGGAGAAGCGGATCGTGGCGTTCGTCGCGATCGGCCGCTGCACGGTTTCATCCCCCACCACGACGTAACCGTCGGAATCGAGGCTGGCGCCGGTGGTCGACGTGGTGACGTCGGCGTCTCCAGTCCCCGCCTGCACCTCGCGATACGTCGCGAGGTAGGTCGTACTCGCCGCGGGTGTGCTGATGCTGTGCGTCGCGGCGCCGCCATCGGACCACGATACGAAGCCGTACACCCGTCCCCCGACCGTCTGCTGCAACGGGGCACCCAGGGTACGCTCGATCCCCACGACGCCCGTGACGGTCCGCGGCGTCGCACCCAGCTGGCCGTCCAGCGTGAGCCCGAACCCCGGCGGGTCGGTCTCGAGCCTGAAGGTCGCCTTGACGGGCAGCACGTCGCGCGTGAGCGTCGTGCGCAGCCCCGACGCGTCGGTGAGCGTCAGGTAGATCCGGTACCACACGTTGGCGCTGGTCTCGCCGATGGTGGGGATGACGAACTTTCCGCTGCTGACGTTCGTGATGGGACCGACGAGCGGATGGGTGTGTGCGTCGTGGTGGAACAGCACGGTCCAGCTGAAGGCGCCCGGGCCCAGCGTCCCATCCTCGACGTCCGATCCCTGGCCAGCGTACGAGATGGTGTCGCCCGCCCGGTAGCTGGCGCCGGCGGGCGGCAGCGTGATCGTGCCGTTGGGCGGATGGCCCACCTGAATCAGCCCGGTGTCCTGTGCCACGCCCCCGCGCTGGTCGTTCACGGTCAAGGTGAGGATGTAGGCACCATCGCGCGAGTACGTGTGGGTCACGGTCCTCCCCGTAGTGCCCGACCCGTCTCCGAAGTCCCAGGCGTAGGTCAGGGAATCGCCGTTGGGGTCCGAGGATCCTGATGCGTCCGCGGTGACCGCGAGCGGCGCGGGACCCGTGGTCGGGCTCGCGGAGGCGATGGCGACAGGGGCGGTGTTCCCTCCCGCGATCGCGACGATGCGGTGCACCGCTTGGGTGGCACGTGAGAGGTAGTACAGGCTGCCGTCGGGGCCGACCTTCAGGTCGACCACGAACCCGCTCGCGACCGTGGCGAAATCCGCGACGGAGTGGTCCGATCGCAGGACCTTGATCCAGTTCCCGCAGAAGTCGGCGAAGAAGTAGGCTCCGATGTACTCCGCCGGAAAGCGTGTCCCTTGATAGAACGTGCCTCCGGTGATGGCGCAGTTGCCGTCGAGATGCTGGTAGGCGTAGACCGGACTCTGCATCGAGGGGTCGGTGCACGGCCCCTCGCAGGTGGGCCAGCCGTAGTTGGCGCCCGCCCTGCCGACATCGATCTCCTCCCACGTACTCTCGCCCACGTCATTCACGTGTATCGTGCCCGCTCCCGGTGCCACGGCGAAGGTGAACGGATTGCGGAAACCGAGCGCCCAGATTTCGGGGCGGGCGGAGGGGTTGCCGACGAAGGGGTTGTCGGCCGGCACGGATCCGTCGGGATTGATTCGCAGCAGCTTGCCCTCGAGCACCGTGAGATCCTGCGCGTTGAGGGAGCTGTGTGAGTCTCCTACACCGATGTAGAGCTTCCCGTCCGTTCCGAAGTGGATTGCACCGCCGTTGTGGTAGCCCGCCGCCCCGGCGAGCCCGTCCAGCAGGACCACCTCGCTCGACGGCGGGGCCACGTCCGGGTTGGCGGCGTCGGCCGTGAACCTGCTCACCCGGTTTCTCTGCGTCGCGGCCGCTGTATAGTAGACATAGACGTAGCGGTTCGTGGCGTAGTTGGGGTCGAACGCCACGCCCAGCAGGCCCCGCTCGGACGTCGGCTCGACGGCAACGGTCACGAAGGGGGTCGGCAGGAGCGCACCGTCCTTGATCACGTGCAGGCTCCCCTGCTGCTCGGCGACGAACAGGCGCCCGTCGGGCGAGAACTCCATGCTGGTGGGATCGAACCCGAGCGCCACGTACGCCTGGTCTTCGAAGCCCGCCGCCAGGGTGGCGACGGGCGGCGGGAGCGCCTCGTGGTTCCCGGTCGCATTTCGCTCGCAGGCGATGACCGCGAGCGCGGACGTCGCTGACACGATGAGGCGCTTCATGGTCGGCTTTAGGTTTACAGGCCGCGCCGCTTCACGGCAAGGCCCGTGGCCCGGTGTTGCGGGAGCGCTTCTGGCCGCCGGGCCGACCCGTTAGATTCTGCTCGCCGTCGACGCCTGCGTGGTGGCTGTAGCTCAATCGGTTAGAGCGCTGGACTGTGGCTCCAGAGGTTGCGGGTTCGATTCCCGTCAGCCACCCTGTAAGGCTAGGTGACAGGGAACAGGTGGAGACGCACAGACGCGCAGGGGAGAACAGATAGGGAGAGAAGGAATTCCCCTGTTCACTCTCTACCGTTCTCCTCTGTGCGTCTGTTGCGTCTGTGCGTCTAGGTTACCTGTGCGTCTGTGCGTCTCCCGCCGTACTTCTGGGACATCATCTCTGTCAGAAAAGTCTGACTACCGTGCCCACTCACTGGCGGCGAGATTGCCACCTTGACGGAGCGTTGGTGCCGCACGGCGACCTTGGGACGCGCCAGGGAGGTGCAGGCTGAGACGCGTCGGCACCTAGCCCGACACGCGGTGAGCACTATCACGGACCGGGGCTGGTGCCGTCGGTTAGGTACACGGGACCGAGAGCCGACGCCTTCCCGTGCGGGCGGATCGAACCCAAGCGCCGCTCGCGGACCGAATACCGCAGTTGCCGATCCATAGCGCCCAGGAGCATGACGCCGACTGAGGCAACCTGACTCGCCCTGAGCTAGGTGGGACGCCATGGAGCGTGTGTGCCGTACCGCGTAGCCCTCTACTCACACGACACGATGGGGCTGGGCCACATGCGCCGCAACCTGTTGTTGGCGCAGGCGCTCCGGCATTCCCGGCTGCAGGCCGTCGTGCTGATGATCGCCGGGGCGCGCGAAGCGAGCCTCCTGACCACGACCGCCGGCGTAGACTGCGTGGCGCTGCCCTCGCTCTGGAAGGACCGCGGCGGGCAGTATCACCCGCGCCACCTTGCGGTTTCTTTGGAAGAGCTCTTGGCCCTGCGGGCGAGAACCGCAGGCGCGGCGCTGGAGGCGTTCGCGCCGGACGTGTTGATCGTTGACACCGTCCCGCGGGGAGCGCTGCGGGAGCTCGACCCCGTCCTGGACTCGCTGCGCGCGCGCGGGCGGACCCGGCTCGTGCTCGGACTGCGGGATGTGCTCGACGAGCCGGCCACGCTGCAGGGTGAGTGGGCCCGCGCCCAGAACCAAGACGCCGTGCGCACCTACTATCACGCCATCTGGGTCTACGGCGACCCCGCGGTCTATGACCCGGTGCGTGAGTATGCTTTCGCTCCCGACGTGGCGGCGAAGGTGCGCTACACGGGATATCTCGATCAGCGAGCGCGGCTCACGTTCGCGCGACGCGGCGATAAGGACCCGGTGGCGGCGCTGGGATGGTCAGGGGGCCGGCTCGCGCTGTGTCTGGTGGGCGGCGGACAGGACGGCGCGGAGCTCGCGGAGGCCTTCGTGGCAGCGGACCTCCCGCCGGACACCAACGGCTTGCTCGTCACCGGCCCCTGCATGCCGGCCGGCGTGCGGCGACGGTTAGTTCGCAGCGTCGCGAGCGATCCCTGCCGGCGCGTGGTCTCCTTCGCGCACGAGCCGACGCGCCTGGTGCGTCGCGCGGACCGCGTCGTCGCAATGGGCGGGTACAACACCGTCTACGAGGTCCTGTCGTTCGACAAGCCCGCGCTCATCGTGCCCCGCGTAAAGCCCCGACGGGAGCAACTCATCCGCGCCGAGCGCCTGCAGGCCCTGGGGCTCGTGGACGTGCTCCATCCGGAAGCCTTGAGCGCCGCGGCCCTGAGCACCTGGCTCGCTCGCGAGCGGGCCCCGGGCCGACCGGCGAGGGAGCGCATCGATTTCAACGGCCTCAGCCGCATCCCGCAGCTGCTGGAAGAACTGCTCGGCATCCGACCGCCGCTGCGGCCGCGCCGCCGAGTCCGCGCCGAGGTGTACCATGCGGCGTGACGCGCCGCTGCGCGTCGGGGAATCGGCTGGTCGGCTTGCGATCGCCTACATCGTCAAAGCCTGGCCCCGGCTTTCCGAGACATTCATTCTCAACGAGATCGTCGGCCTGGAGCGCCGCGGCGTTTCCATCTGCATTTTTTCCGTGAAGGACCCGAATCCTGGTCCGATCCACGACGGGGTTGCCCTGGTGCGGGCGAACGTGACGTACCTGTCGCCGCGGAGCCACTGGAAGTCGGCCTTGCCGGCGAACTTCCGCTCCCTGCGCCGGCGACCCGGCAGGTACCTTCGGACGTTGTTCATGGCCATCGTGAAGGTCTTGAGCCATCGTCGCCGGCATCCCAACTCTTCGCCGCTCGGGCTGCGCGCGCTGGCTGCCCTACGCCATCTTCTGGAAGCCGGCTACTTGGCGGATGTGCTGTTCGGCCAGCCGGCAACGCATCTCCATGCGCATTTCGCTTCCTCACCGGCGCTGGTGGCGCTGCTCACGTCGAGAATCACAGGTTTGCCCTATACGCTCACGGCGCACGCCAAGGATATTTACGTGAGCCATCCCGACGATCTCCGTGCCAAGTTCCGCGAGGCTCGCGCGGTCGTCACCTGCACCGAGTACAACCGGCAACACCTGCTGAGCCGCTATCCGCGGGAATGCGGCGGCAAGCTATTCCGCGTCTATCACGGACTCGACCTTGCGCCGTTCCGCTACGCCCCTTCGCACACGCCCGAGCCGGGGGAAGCGGTGATACTGTCCGTCGCCAGGTTGGTCGAGAAGAAGGGCTTGGACGACCTGCTTGCGGCGGTCGATATCCTGCGGCTCCGGGGGCGCCGACTGAGGTTGGAGATCATTGGCACGGGGCCGCTGCGGGAGAGGCTCAAGGCCCAGGCGACGCATCTCGGTCTGGACGATCGGGTGAGGCTGCTGGGCGCTCAACCGTACGAGGCGGTCTGTCTCGCCTACCGGCGAGCCTCCGTGTTTGCGCTCCCCTGCCGGGTCGCTGCGGATGGTGATCGCGACGGGATCCCCAACGTGCTCCTGGAGGCGGTGGCCAGCGGCGTGCCCGTCGTCTCCACCCCGGTGTCAGGGGTTCCCGAGCTGATCGAGTGCGACCGGAGCGGCTTGCTCGTGGAGCCGAACAATCCCGCGATGCTGGCGGACGCGCTCGACAGGATTCTGGAAAGCCCGGAGCTGCGGGCGCGCCTGACCGAGGCCGCCCGCGCCCAGCTCGACACGCACTTCTCATTGGAGCGCTGCTCGGCCCGATTGCTGGCGCTGTTTCAAGCGGTGCATGCGGCATGACGTCAGAGACCGGCATCGTAGCGGAGATCGCCGTGCCCGAGGCCGCGGGCTGATGCGGATCGCGTACGTCTGCGCCGATGCCGGCGTCCCGATCTTCGGGCGCAAGGGCTGCTCAGTCCACGTGCAGGAGATGCTCCGGGCCTTCCAAAGGCGGGGCGCCGGCGTGGACGTGTTTGCCGCCCGCGTGGACGAGACCCCGTCGTCCGGACTCGAGTCGCTGCAGGTTCACCACGTGACACCCGTAGGCGACGGCGACCCGTCCAGCCACGCAGCCGCGATCGCTGCGCTGAACGACGAGCTCGCCGCCCTGCTCGATCGTGCCGGGCCGTATGACCTCGTGTACGAGCGCTACTCGCTCTGGAGCGTCGCCGCGATGGAGCACGCGGCCACCGCCGGTATCCCGGGGCTGCTTGAGGTGAACGCCCCGCTGATCGAGGAGCAAGCCACGTACCGTGGGCTGCGCGACGCCGGGGGGGCCGACCGCGTGGCCGCGCGCGTGTTCCGGGCCGCCAGTGTGCTGCTCGCCGTGTCCAAGGAGGTCGCCGCCTGGCTCGAGCGCCGCGGGGCCGCGCTGGATCGCGTGCACGTGATCCCCAACGGCGTGGACGCGGAGCGGTTCCGGCCGGATGTGCGGCCGGCCGCCCCCGGAACGCTCGGAAGCTTTACCGTGGGTTTCGTCGGCTCGATGAAGCCGTGGCATGGACTAGACGTCCTGGTCGAGGCGTTCGCGCGCCTGCACGGGCGCGCCCCCGAGGCCCGGTTGCTGCTCGTGGGCGACGGGCCGGCGCGGGCCGCCGCGTGCGCCGACCTATCGGCCCGTGGGCTGGCCGGCGTCGTGCACTGCACCGAGGCGGTGCCCCCGCTCGAGGTGCCAGGGCTCCTGACCTCGGTCGACGCTGCGGTTGCCCCCTACGCTCGCGCGAACGGCTTCTATTTCTCGCCGCTGAAGGTGTACGAGTACATGGCGGCGGGTCGAGCGGTCGTGGCGAGCCGCGTGGGGCAGCTGGAGACCGTGATTCAGCATGATGTCAACGGGTTGCTATGCCCGCCGGGGGATGCCGCGGCCCTGGCAGTGGCGCTCGAGCGGCTGCGGTGCGAGCCGGCGGTGCGCGCGCGCCTGGGGCGAGCCGCGCGGGCGACGGTGCTCGGCAGCCACACGTGGGACGCGGTCGCGGCCCGCGTGCTGGAGCTCGCCGCCGCGGTGGAGGTCTAGGTGGGACAGCCCCTGACGCTGCGCGCGGCGCTGCCCGGCCTGGGGCGGCTGGTGCGGCGGCTCTGGCCGTACGTGCGGCGCGAGCGGCCGCTGATCGTCGTGTCCCTGCTGGCGCTGTATGCCGAGATCGGCCTGCGTCTGCTCGAGCCGTGGCCGCTGAAGGTCGTCCTGGACCACGTCGTGGGCGCCGGCCACCACAGTCGCTGGGTGGACCGTGTCTTGGCCGCCCTCGACCCGGGGACGCTGCTCGTGCTTGCGGCGGTGGCGGTGGTCGCGTTCGCGGGCCTGCGGGCTCTGGCCGCCTACTACAACACCGTCGGCCTTGCGCTCGCCGGCAACCGGGTGCTGACCGCCGTGCGCAACGAGCTGTACGCCCAGCTGCAGCGCCTCTCCCTCTCGTTTCACACGCGGGCCCGCACCGGCGATCTCATCGTGCGCGTGACGGGGGACGTGGGGTTCCTGCAGGACGTGGTGGTCACGGCGTTCCTGCCGCTCCTCGCGAGCGGACTCACCTTCGTCGGCATGGCGGCGGTGATGCTCTGGCTCAACGCACCGTTGGCGCTGTTGGCGTTCGCGACCGGGCCGCTGTTCTTGCTGAGCACGGTGCGCCTCAGCCGGCGGATCCGCGACAACGCGCGGCGGCAGCGCGAGCAGCAGGGAGCGATGGCCGCGACGGCGGCCGAGTCGATCGGGGCGGTGAAGGTGGTCCACGCCTTGTCGTTGGAGGGGACGTTCGCGCAGGCCTTCACCAAGCAGAGCCGCAAGAATCTCGCGACGGGCGCGGCGGCCACGCGGCTGGAGGCCACGCTCGAGCGCACGGTGGACCTGCTCATCGCCGTCGCCACAGCGCTCGTGCTCTGGAGCGGCGCGCGCTTCGTGCTGCGCGGCGCGATGACGCTGGGCGACCTGGTCGTCTTCCTCGCCTATCTGCGCACCGCCTTTCGGCCGGCGAAGGACTTCGCCAAGTACACGGGCCGCCTCGCCAAAGCGTCGGCGGCGGGCGAGCGCGTGGTCGATCTGCTGGACCGCACGCCCGACGTGCGGGACCTGCCGGGCGCCGTGCCGGCCCCTCCCCTGCGCGGGCACGTGCGGTTTGAGGGCGTGGGCTTCGCCTACGACCCCGGCCACGCAGCCCTCGAGTCGATCGATTGCACGGTCGAACCCGGCCAGCACGTCGCCCTGGTGGGACCCTCGGGGAGCGGGAAGTCGACCGTTGCCAGCTTGATTCTGCGGCTGTACGACCCGACCGCGGGACGGGTGCTGATCGACGGGCGGGACCTCCGCGAGTACACGCTGGCGTCGCTGCGTACGCAGATCAGCGTGGTGCTGCAGGACAGCATCCTGTTTGTGGGGACGATCCGCGACAATATCGGTCAGGGCGCTCCGGGCGCCTCACCCGAGGCGATCGAAGCGGCCGCCCGGCTCGCCAACGCCCACGGGTTCATCATGGCGCAGCCGCAGGGCTACGACACCGTCGTGGGAGAGCGCGGCGTGACGCTGTCCAACGGCCAGCGCCAGCGGATCGCCATTGCCCGCGCGGCGATTCGGCACGCACCCATCCTGATCCTGGACGAGCCTACGACGGGCCTCGACGGTGAGAACGAACGGACCGTCATCGAAGCGCTGGAGCGGCTGACGGAGGGGCAGACCACGCTCCTCATCACCCACAACCTGGAGCTCGCCGCTCGGGCGACCCTGATCCTCTACCTCGAGGCCGGCCGCGTGCGGGAGCGCGGCACCCACGCCGAGCTGCTGCGAGCGGAGGGGCCGTACGCCAACCTGTACCGCCTCCGGCTGACCGGTGCGGGCCCCGAGCGCTACGACGCTGTCAACGCGTGATGCGGCTCCGGCGCGGGACGGGGGAGAGGGGGGGGACACTCGCGGTCGCGATGCTGTTGGCGTTCGCCCTGCCGCGAACGGCCGCGGCCCAAGTCGGCACGACCACGGAGATCATCACCGGGACGGTGACGGGGCCCGACAGCCAGCCCCTCGCCGGAGCGCTCGTGCAGGCGACGTCCCTGGAGACCCAGGTGTCGCGCCAGCGGACTACCGACGCGCGCGGCCGGTTCACCATCGTCTTTCCCGAGGGCGGTGGGCAATACCAGCTCACCGTACGCTACATCGGCCTGGCACCGGCACGGGTGACCATCGCACGCCAGGCGGACGAGGACCGCCTCGTCGCGAACGTCCGGATGGACCTGACCATCGTCGCTCTGGAGCCGGTCGCGGTACAAGCGGCGGCCCCGCTGCGCGGGCTCGAGCGGCTGGGGCCGGGCGCAACCGGACGCGACCTCAGGTCCGAGGCGATGAGCCGCCTCCCG
>QHTS01000157.1 GCA_003220905.1 Gemmatimonadota bacterium
CACGACATTCTCCTGGATCGCCACGCTCGAGACCGACGCCAGGTACGCGAGCACGTTCTTGATCACCATCGCAGCGACCAGCACCAGCACGACATTGCGGAGCGCCGCACCGGGCGACCCGGCGGCGAACAAGGGCCCGACCACGACCGCCAGCAGCCGCTCGACCGCCGACCCGCCGGCGACCGGCAGGGGATCATGCCCGAACAGGGTCCGCAAGAATGGGATCAACAGCACGAACGTGGCGCCGTCCATCACGGAGGCCACGAACGTGGCCACGAGATTTGCGACGAAGAGGAGTGCGTAGGGACGGAGCAGCAGGAAGAGCCGGCCGCTACGGCCCATTCAGCGCGCTCCCCCCTTGCCCGCCGGGGCGGTGCCGGCGCGCCGGGGCGTGAGCAGGGCGACAGGGAGGATCACCTCTTCCGGCGTGACGCCGCCGTGCAGGAACGAGCCGCGATAGCGGGCCTGATACTCGCGCAGCTTGGTGGGATACACGAAGAACCGGTCCGAGGTGGCGAGCAGCAGCCGGACCCCGAGCCCCATGCCCGGGAGGCCGAAGCCCTTCAGGTCCTCAACCAGAATCGCGGCCTCCGGGTCCTCGCTCTTCAAGTCCTCGCCGAACTTGTAGCGCAGGTTCGCCGTGGCGTCGCGCTTGGCGTACACCGTCGCCGGGGTCTCGCAGTGAATGGAGCCGTGGTCGGTGGTGAGCAACACCGTCACGCCCCGCCGCTCGGCCTCCTGCAGCGCCGCGAGCACCGGCGAGCGCTCGAACCATGTGCGGGTGAGACTACGCAACGCCGCCTCGTCCCGCGCCACCTCGTACAGGATGGCGCTCTCCGACCGCCCGTGCGTGAGCTGATCCACGAAATTGAACACCAGCGCCGTGACGCCCTCCTGGGCGAGGTGAGCGGGGAGCCGCCGGACGAGGTCTCCCTCGCCCGAGCTGAACACCTTCTCGTAGCGCACGGGGACGGGCCGGCCGACCAGCTCCTCCAGCTGCTCCGTCAGGAGCTCGCCCTCGTGGGCGTTGAGGCTCTCCTCATCGGACGCCTGACCCCACCAGGCGGGATGGCGCGCCGCGATCTCCATGGGGAAGAGCCCCGAAAAGATCGCGTTGCGCGCGAACGGCGTTGCCGTGGGCAGGATGCTGTAGTAGTGCGACTCTTCCACGTCGAACAGCGGGGTCACGAGGTCACGCAGCACCTCCCACTGGTCGAGCCGCAGGCAGTCGATGACCACGAACAGCACTCGGCCAGTGGATCGCAGCACCGGGACCAGGAATTCGGCGCCCACGTCGACGGAGAGCGGCGGCCGATCGCCTTCAGGACCGGCGAGCCAGCGCGGATACTGCCGGGCGACGTACTCGGCAAAGTCCTTGCGCAGCGAGCGCTGCAGGCTGCGGAGGGCCTCCGAAAGGCCGGGCTCGTTGGACGCGGCCAGGCGGACCTCCCAGCGCGCCAGCTCCGCGACCAACTCGATCCACTCACGCCACGCGAGGCTCGCGCCCCGGCGTCCTTCGAGCTCGCGGAACCGGGTGACGAAATCGCGGGCCAGGCGCTGCTGGCGGATGCGATCGCCCTCGAGCAGTCGTGTGATCACCGAGAGGATCTGGCGTGGTTGGACCGGCTTCACGAGGTAGTCGTCCACCTCGATCCCGATCGCCTCGCGCAGCGTGCCTTCGTCCTCGCTCTGCGTGACCATCACGACCGGCATGGCCGGGTCGAGGGCCCGGATCTCGCCGATCAGCTCGAGCCCGCGTCGCCCGGGCATCTGTTCGTCCAGCAGGACGATGCTGTAGGGCTGGCGCCGCAGCAGCGCGAGCGCGTCGTCGCCGTGGGCCGCGGCGGCCACCGTGAACCCCTGGTCCTCGAGGTAGCGCCGGTGCGCGGCGAGTCCCTCGACTTCGTCATCCACCCAGAGAATGGTCTTCGGCCGCACCATCAGTCAAAGCTAATGACGACTGGCGAAGCCGGGCAACGCAGGACTTATTTCGCGACGTGCTGTGCGTTCTCTTGGTCCGCTTCAGCTCCATCGGCGACATCCTGCTGACTACCCCGCTTGTGCGAGCGCTCGCCCGTCGCCACCCGGAGGCGAAGCTCGTGTACGTGACGAAGCGCGCCATGGCGCCGCTCGTGGCCGACAACCCGCATCTCGCCGAGGTCGTGACGCTCGAGCCGGGCGAGCCGATCCGTCTCCTCGCCCGCCGGTTGCGCGCCCTCGCACCGACGCACGGCCTCGACCTGCACGGCAGCGTCCGCAGCGCGAGCCTCCGATTGCTCGTGCGCTGCCGCTGGTCGGGGTACCGCAAGCGCAAGCTGGCCCGCACGCTGCTCATCGCCACCAAGCTGGACGCCTACCGCCGACGCGCGCCCTCCCCGGTCGCCGAGCGCTACTTCGAGGCCGCGCGCCGGCTCGACACTCGGCCCGACGGCGGGCCGCCCGAGTTCTGCCTGGGCTCCGGCGCCACGGACCGGGCGGCGCAGTGGCTCGCGGAGCGCGGACTTGCGGAGGCGCGTCTCGCGGCGCTCGCGCCGGGCGCCGCCCACGCCACCAAACGCTGGCCCGTCGCGCACTGGAGCGCGCTCGCCGAGCGGCTGGGGGCCGCCGGGTACCGGCCGGTCGTCGTCGGGGGGCCGGAAGACCGCGGGCTGGCGTAGCAACTCGTGGCCGAGGGGGGACGCGCCGTCGCGAGCGCCGCCGGCGAGTTTTCGCTCCAGGAAACCGGCGCGCTGCTCGCGCGGGCGCGGGTCGTGGTGTCGGGCGATACGGGTGTCATGCACATGGCCACCGGCGTCGGCACGCCAGTCGTCGCGCTGTTCGGACCCACCGTCGCGCAGTTCGGCTTCTTGCCCTATCACGCGCGTGCCGCCGTGCTGGAGCGCGCGCTCGACTGCCGCCCCTGCTCCGCGACGGGCACCGCGGCCTGCCCGCTCGGCCACCATCGCTGCCTCGCCGATATCACCCCCGAGGAGGTGGCCGCCGCGGTGGAGCGCCTCGTCGCGTGAACCGCGCCACCACCACCGCAGAGGAGCGCTTGATCGGGTTGGTCGCGGACGCGGTGCGGGGACCCAAGCGCGAGGGCCTGTTCGCGCTGTGGCTCGTCGTGCGCTCGGCCGAGGCGCTCCTTCCGCCGCGGCCCGTGTCGGGCAAGAACCACCGGCGTCGCCTCCAGGCGCTCGACGCCCGGCTCGCGAGCCTCGCCCTCCCCGGCCCCCTCAAGCGCGCCTTCGCCGCCGCGCGCCACCACCTGGAGCCCGCCACGCCGGCCGCCGCGGCGCTGGTGCTGTCCCAGCTCGTCGCGCCGGCGCGCGAGGTCCTGGGTCCCGAGGCGGGAGACGCCGTCACCGTTGCGGCCCGCTCCGCCCGCCTCCATCTATAGTAGACTAGACGCACAGGCGCACAGACGCGTAGACGCACAGGAGGCGCTCATGACGACCCGTCGCTTTCCAAAGCGTCCGTCGCTCGAGTCCATGGTGGAGCGCGTGGATCAGCAGCGTCCGGGAGACGTCCCGGGCGACACTGTGCCCACGGGGTTTCCCTCGATCGACCGAATCCTGGGGGGCGGGCTGCGACGCCGCGACCTCGTGGTGCTGGGCGGCGACGTGGGATCGGGCAAGTCCGCGCTCGCTCTGGGGCTGGCGGTGCGCACGGCGCAGCAGGGGACGGGGGTAGCGCTCTTCTCCGGCGAGATGGACGAGGAGCGCCTGATGGAGCGCGCCCTCGCGATCGAAGGGCGCGCGACCGTGGACGAGCTGCGCAGCGCGAAGCTCAACGATCAGACGCGCGCCGGGATCGGGGGGGCCGCCGTGCGGCTGCGCGACCTCCCACTCACCACTCTGCCGCTCGCGGCGGTGGATTTCGAGACGGCGGCGGAGCGGCTCGATCCGCTGCGGCAGCTCGGACTGGTCGTGGTCGATTACCTCCAGCTCGTCCCGTCGCCGCGGGGCGTGGCGCGCTCGACCCAGGACGAAGATCTCGCTCTGGTGTTACAGCGCCTCAAGGCGCTGGCGCTCGAGCGCCGGGTGGCGCTCGTCGTCGTCTCGCAGCTGCCCCGGTTCGACCCCAAGCGCCCGAACGCGCGACCGGCGCTCGACGACTTCGGGCACCTCGGCGCGAGCAAGCAGCACGCCGACGTGGTGCTCGGGATCTATCGGGAAGAGATGTACAACCCGGGACACGGGGTGGACGGGGCGACCGAGCTGATCGTCCTGAAGAACCGCAACGGGCCGACCGGGTTCGTGGACCTGTACTTCTACCGGCGCTGGATGCGGTTCGAAGACATGCTCGACCCCGATAGCTGAAAGCGGTAGGTTAGAGCCATGGCCGGCCACAGCAAATGGAAGCAGATCAAGCGGAAGAAGGCCGTCACCGACGCGCGCCGCGGCGCGCTGTTCACCAAGCTGATCCGTGAGATCACGATCGCCGCCAAGCAGGGCGGCGGCGACCCCGGCGGCAACGCCCGGCTCCGCACCGCGATCGACGCCGCCAAAGCCGAGAACATGCCGCTCGACAACATCGAGCGCGCGGTCAAGAAGGGAACGGGCGAGCTCGAGGGCGTGACGTACGAAGAAGTCACCTACGAGGCGTACGGGCCCGGCGGCGCGGCCCTGCTCATCGAAGCCACGACCGACAACCCCAACCGCACTGTCGCGGAGATTCGCAACGCTTTCCAGCGCCACGGCGGCAACCTCGGCGCGGCGAATTCCGTGGCGTGGATGTTCGACCGCAAGCCCCAGATCACCGTGGACGCGAACCGCGCCGACGAGGACACGGTCATGGAGGCGGCGCTCGATGCCGGAGCGGACGACATGGTGCGCGACGGCGACGTCTTTCTGATCACCGGTCCCGCGGGCCAGCTGCATCAGATCACTGAGCGGCTGAAGGCCAAGCGGATCGCGGTCCAGACGGCCGAGATCGCCCTGATCCCCAAGAGCACGGTGAAGGTGGACGGGAAAGACGCGAAGCACCTGCTCGCCCTGATCGAAGCCCTGGAAGAGATGGACGACGTCGCGAAGGTCTCCTCGAACTTCGACATCGACGCCGAGGCGCTGGCGGCGGCGACGGCATAGCGTGAAGGTGCTGGGCGTCGACCCCGGGACGTCGGTCACCGGCTACGGAGTGATCGAAACCGGGAACGGCACCCCCGGAATGGGGCGGCTGGTCGAGTGCGGCGTGATCCGGTTGGCCGGCCGGACTCCGTTGCCCCGACGCCTGCACGCGCTCCACGAGCACATCACCGAGCTGATCACGCGCCATCACCCCGGCATCCTCGCCCTGGAGAACGCCTTCTACCATAAGAACGTGCATACCACGCTCGTGCTCGGACACGCACGAGGAGTCGTACTCCTCGCCGCCGAGCAGGCAGGACTCGCCATTGCCGAGTACGCCCCGGCGACCATCAAGAAGACCGTCGTCGGCGCGGGCGGCGCCCCCAAGGCGCAAGTCGGCCGGGTAGTCGCCCGGCTGCTGCGGCTCAAGGATGCGCCCAGACCCGCGGACGCGGCGGACGGCGTGGCCGTGGCGCTCACGCATATCCTCCGGTCGTGATCGCCCAGGTCTCGGGCCGGCTCGCCGCGAAGCAGGCCGATCGCGTGATGATCGAGACCCCAGGCGGCGTGGGCTACGAGATCGTCGTCCCGCTGGGGGTGATGGAGCGGCTGCCCGCGGTAGGCGAGGCGGTGAGCCTCGCGACCGAGCTCGTGGTGCGGGAAGACGGCTGGTCGCTGTACGGATTCTCGGCCGACGCGGAGCGGCACTTCTTCCAACGGTTGATCGGGGTGACGGGGGTGGGGCCCAGGATCGCCATCGCGCTGATGTCGGCGCTCGGGCTCGAGCGCGGCGTGCGGGCGGTGCGGGATCGGAACATCGCGCTGCTCGCATCGGTGTCGGGCATCGGGAAAAAGACGGCGGAGCGGCTGGCGCTTGAACTGGCCGACAAGCTCGGCGAGTTTGAGGAGGCCGCCGCCGCGAGCGCGGCCCCGCGCAGGGGGGAGGGGGGGGAGGGGGGCGAGGGGGGGGGAGCGGCCGAGGCGGCGCTGCACGCACTCGAGCGGCTCGGGTACGCGACGGCCGAGGCGGACCGCGCCCTGCGCCAGGTGCTCGCGGCGGACGGCGGGGGCCGTGGCGCCCGGGGCGGCGACACCGAGACGCTGGTGCGCCGGGCCTTGCAACTACTCACGAACGGATGACGATGCCTGCGACGGCTGAATGGATCTGCACGCGCTGCGGCTCGACCAACCGCACCCTGGTGCCCGACACCGCTACCGAGGCCACGGACGAGTGCATCAGCTGTCATGCCCGCCACGCGCTGGATCGGGACGCGCGCCCGGTGCGGTGGCGGGCGCGGCCGCTGGGGAAGCGAGCCGCATGAGCGATCGCGCGCGCGCGCAAGTCACGACCCCCGAAGCGCTCCCCGACGAGCGGCTGACCGATGCCGCCCTCCGCCCCTCGCGGCTGGACGAATTCGTCGGCCAGGCGAAGGTGAAGGAATCCCTGCAGATCGCGATCGACGCGGCGAAGCAGCGGCGCGAACCGCTGGACCATACACTGTTCTTCGGGCCGCCCGGCCTGGGCAAGACGACCCTGGCGCTCCTCATGGCGAAGGAGCTGGGCGTCAACGTCCGCACGACGTCGGGCCCGGTGCTCGAGCGCCCGGGCGATCTCGTCGGCCTGCTCACCTCCCTCGGCCCGGGCGACATCCTCTTCATCGACGAGGTGCACCGGCTGCGGCCCGTGCTCGAGGAGTTCCTCTACCCGGCGATGGAGGACTACCGCGTGGACGTCCGGATCGCCGACGGGCCGCACGCGCAGACGATCCCCATGGCGCTCGAGCGGTTCACGCTGATCGGCGCCACGACCCGGTTCGGCCTGCTGACGCCGCCCATGCGCGCGCGGTTCGGCCTCGTCGAGCGGCTCGCCTACTATCCACCCGACGACCTCGCTCAGATCATCGGCCGCTCGGCCGGCATCCTCGACGTCCCGACCGATGCCGCGGGCATCGCCGAGATCGCGCGCCGCAGCCGCGGCACGCCGCGCGTCGCGAACCGGCTTTTGAAGCGGGTGCGCGACTACGCGCAGGTGCGCGCCGGGGGCAAGATCACGGCCCAGGTCGCCGCCGAGGCGCTGAAACGGCTCGACGTAGACGAGTTCGGACTCGACGACATGGACGGCCGGATCTTGAAGACCATCATCGAGCAGTTCGAAGGTGGGCCGGTGGGCCTCACCACCATCGCCGCCGCCGTGGGCGAGGACCCGGGCACGCTCGAGGAGGTGTACGAGCCGTTCCTCATGCAGCAGGGCTTCCTCGCCCGCACGCCGCGCGGCCGGTGCGCCACGGCGGGCGCGTACAAGCATTTTGGCTTCACGCCGCCCAGGAGCGCGGAACAGCCGACGATGTTCGACAGCTAGTGCGGAATGCGGAATTCGGAATGCGGAATTGACACCCGCCCTTCCATTCCGCACTCCGCATTCCACATTCCGCACTGTCATGTACCGCACCTCCGACTTCGATTACGCCCTCCCTCCCTCGCTCATCGCCCAAGAGCCGCTTCCCGACCGCGCGGGGAGCCGCCTCTTGATGCTGGACCGGGCGAGCGGAAGCATCCGGCATGCTCGCTTCCCGGATCTCGTCGAGCTGGTGGCGCCGGAGGACGTACTCGTACTCAACGTGTCCCGCGTAATTCCGGCGAGGTTACACGGGAAACGGGAATCGGGAAACGAGGCGGAGCTCCTGCTCGTGCGCGAGCTACCCGACGGCACCTGGCTCGCCATGGGGCATCCGGGAGGCAAGCTCAAGCCGGGGCGGACGGTGCGGTTCGGCGTAGACAGCGCGGCGGAGATCGTCGAGGTGCTGGGGGGCGGGCTACGGCGCGTGAAGTTCACCGGCTCGCTCGACGCCGCGGCGACGCTCGCGCAGTACGGCACGGTGCCCCTGCCACCCTACATCCGACGACCCCCGCGACCCGAGGACCGTGAGCGTTACCAGACGGTGTACGCAGCACACGACGGCAGCGTGGCCGCGCCGACCGCGGGACTGCACTTCACGCCGGAGCTCCTCGAGCACCTGAAGCAGCGGGGCACGGCGTTAGCGATGCTCGACTTGCAGATCGGGCCCGGGACGTTCAAACCGGTGGAAGTGGACGACCTCGCGGACCATCCGATGCTCCCCGAGGCCTACCGGGTGAGCGACGAGACGGCGGAGATCATCAACGGGAGGCGAAAGGCGGGAGGGCGAGTGTGGGCGGTCGGGACCACCGTGGTCCGGACCCTCGAGACCGTCGGGGCGCCTGACGGCACGGTCCGGCCGGGGACGGGCGACACGAGCCTCTTCATTCATCCCCCGTACACCTTCCGCGCCGTGGACCGGCTGCTCACCAACTTTCACCTGCCGCGCTCGACGCTGCTAATGTTGGTGTGCGCGTTTGGGGGTTATGAGCAGGTCATGCGAGCCTACGGGGAAGCCATTGAGCGACGGTATCGGTTCTACAGCTACGGCGATGCGATGGCGATTGTCTGAATGCGGAGCACCCATGTTCGAATTCACGATAGACGCCACCAGCGGCCCCGCCCGCACCGGCACCCTCACCCTCCCCCACGGCGCGGTCGAGACGCCCGTGTTCATGCCGGTCGGGACTCAAGGGACCGTCCGGGCGCTTTCCCCGAACGACCTCCGCCGCGTCGACGCGACGCTGGTGCTCGCGAATAGCTACCACCTGCACGTGCGGCCCGGCGAGCAGGTCGTCGAGAAGCTCGGGGCCCTGCATCGCTTCATGGGCTGGGATCGTCCGCTCCTCACCGATTCGGGCGGCTTTCAGGTGTTCTCGCTCGAGGGGTTCCGCCGGGTGGACGACGACGGTGTGGAGTTTCAGAGTCACGTAGACGGCAGCCGCCGTACCCTCACCCCCGAGCGCGCCACGGAGATCCAGTGGGTCCTCGGCGCCGACATCGCGATGGCCTTCGATCACGTGGTGCCGGGGGGAGCGGATGTGGCGACTGCACGGGACGCCCTCGAGCGGACGCTGAGATGGTTAGAACGGTGCCGGAAACGACACGCAGAGCTCGCGGCGTCCCACGACGCCAGGATGCCACGTTCCACGAGTGATGCCGGGCATTCCTCGCAACGTGCCGTCGTGGCGTCGTGCAACCAGACTCTCTGGCCCATCCTGCAAGGCGGCGCCCATCTCCAGCTCCGCACCGAGGGTCTCCGCCGCATCCTCGATCTCGGCAGCTGGACCGGCCTCGCCATCGGCGGCCTCTCCGTCGGAGAGCCCAAGGCGGTCATGTACGACATGCTCGAGCGGCTCGAGCCGAAGCTCCCCGCCATCCCGCGTTATCTTATGGGCGTGGGGTTCCCGGAGGATTTGGTGGCGGCGGTGGAGCGCGGAGTGGACCTGTTCGACTGCGTCGCGCCGACGCGGCACGGCCGGAACGGCTCGGCGTTCACGCCCGACGGCCCGGTGAGCATCCGCAATGCCGAGCACCGCGACGATCCGCGGCCGCTCGACGCGACCTGCGACTGCGAGACCTGCACCACGTTCTCGCGCGGCTATCTCCGTCATCTGTTCATGGCCGAGGAGCTGCTGGGGCTTCGGCTCCTGTCGTTGCACAACGTTCGCTACTTGATCCGGCTCGCGGAAGCAATGCGGGCCGCGATCCGGCGGAACGCCTTCGGCCCCTGGGCCGCGGAGTGGCGCCGCCGCTACCTGCACTCGGGATCCGCATGACCGCGCCAGGATTGTTCGCTCTGCTATTCGCTCCCTCCGGCCAGAATGCCGGCGGCGGGCTCACCGTCTTCCTCGTCCAGATCGGCGCCCTGATCGCGATCTTCTACTTCATGCTGATCCGCCCGCAGCGCCGGCAGCAGGAGCGGCACCGCCAGCTCCTCGCCTCGCTGCAACGTGGCGACCGTATCGTCACCTCGGGCGGCATCATCGGCGAGGTCGTGCACCTGAAGGACGACGAGGTCACGGTCAAGAGCGGGGAGTCGCGCTTGATCGTCCAGCGCGCCAACGTCGCGAACATCTTGAACCGGTCGGTCGAAGCCAAGCCGCAGTGACCATCCGCCAGCTCCACCTCCTCGGCTCGCCCGTGCTGCGGCAGCGCTCCACCCCGGTCGTCGCGGTGGACGACGCCGTGCGCCGGCTGGTGGACGACCTGTTCGAAACGATGCACGCCGCCAAGGGTGTGGGGCTCGCGGCGAATCAGATCGGCGTCGCCCGGCGCGTGGCTGTCGTCGACGTGGGCGAGGATGCCCCACCCCCGCTGGTCCTGATCAATCCGCGCATCGTGCGGGCGAGTGAGCTGTTGGAAACCGCGGAGGAAGGGTGTCTCTCGATCCCCGACGTCTACGGCGAGGTGGAGCGTCACCTCAGCGTGACGCTCGAGGCCCTCGATCGCGAGGCCCGCCCGTACACGGTCGAGCTCTCCGGCTTCAAGGCGCGCGCGGCGCAACACGAGATCGACCACCTGAACGGTGTGCTCTTCCTCGACCACGTGAGCGCGGTCAAACGGGGCCTGCTCCTCGCCAAGTGGAAGAAGTCGCGCAAGGGACACTCCGGGTACGTGAAGGACGTGACGCCGGAGCCGGCGGGCGAGCTCTGAGTGCGCGTAGTCTTCTTCGGGACACCGGAGTTCGCGGTCCCCTCCCTCGACGCTCTGCTCGGAGAAGGATTCGACGTCGTCGCGGTGGTCACGCAGCCGGACAAGCCCCAGGGGCGCTCGCGCTCGACGGCGGTCCCCCCGCCCGTGAAGACGGCGGCCGAAGCGGAAGACGTCCCGGTGCTGCAACCCCCGCGACCCAGCGATCCGGCCTTCCTCGAGCGGCTCCGCGCGCTCGCGCCTGACGTCGGTGTGGTGGTCGCGTACGGACACATCCTCAGACCCGACCTGCTCGCACTCCCGCGCCTTGGCATGATCAACGTCCACCCGTCGCTGCTCCCCGAGCTGCGCGGCGCCGCGCCGGTGGAATGGGCGATCCTGAACGGCCTCAAGCAGACGGGCGTGACGATCATGCGGATGGACGAGGGACTGGACTCGGGTCCCATTGTCCTGCAGATCCCGCACGACATCGACCCCGAAGTGACGGGGGGCGAGCTGTCGGAGCATCTGTCCGAGATGGGCGCCCAGGCGCTGGTCGAAGCGCTGGCGCTGTTCGAAACCAACGGCCTCGAGCCACACCCCCAGGAACAGGCGCGCGCGACCTACGCACCCAAGCTCACGCGCGAGACGGCGCACATTCGCTGGGCCGACCCGGCGGAGCAGGTCGCACGGCTGGTCCGCGCGCTCGACCCCAGGCCCGGAGCGTGGACCGAGCTCGACGGCCGTGAGATCAAGCTGTTCGGCGCCCGCGTCGTGGAGGACAGCGGCGCCCCTGGAGAAATACGGGCGACGGTGGACGGATTACGCATTGCGACGGGACAGCGGGCGGTGCAGGTGGAGGAAGTCCAGCCCGCGGGCAAGGCGCGCATGGCTGCCGCGGAGTGGGTCCGCGGGCGCGGCGCGCAGGCGGGCCAGCGCTTCGGGTGAGGTCCCTCCCGGCCCTGCCGCGGCTGCACGCCATCACCGACGAGCGGATCGCGCGCCGGCCGGACCTGGACACAGTGGCGCAGCTGCTCGCGGCTGGCGGTGGCGCGCATCTCGCCTTCCACGCCCGCGGGCGCGGGCTCTCGGGACTGGACCATTACGAACTCGCCGTCCGACTGTCCGCCTGTCCGCCCGCCCGCCTATTCGTGAAC
>QHTS01000160.1 GCA_003220905.1 Gemmatimonadota bacterium
GGTACTTCACGGCGGGCACCTCCAGATGGATGTCGATGCGGTCGAGCAAAGGCCCGGAGACGCGGGCGAGGTAACGCTCCACGCCGAGCGGCCCGCAGACACAATTGTGCTGCGGATCGCCGAAGTAGCCGCAGGGGCAGGGATTCATCGCCGCGGCGAGCATGAAGCGCGCCGGATAGGTGAGGCTCATCGCGGCGCGCGCGATCGTCACGACGCCGTCCTCCATCGGCTGGCGCAGCACCTCGAGCACGTTCTTGCGGAACTCGGGCAGCTCGTCCAGGAACAGCACGCCGCCGTGCGCGAGGCTCACTTCGCCCGGCCGCGGGTACGAGCCGCCGCCGATCAGTCCCGCGTCCGAGATCGTGTGATGCGGCGCGCGGAACGGCCGCCGCGCCACCAGCGACTCCCCCACCGGCAGCACGCCCGCCACCGAGTGGATCTTGGTCGTCTCGAGCGCCTCGTCGAGGCTCATCTGCGGGAGAATGGTCGGCAGGCGCCGGGCGAGCATCGTCTTGCCGCTGCCCGGGGGGCCGATCATGAGGATGTTGTGCCCCCCGGCCGCTGCGACTTCCAGCGCGCGTTTCGCATGTGCCTGCCCCTTCACCTCCCCGAAGTCGACGTCGTGCTTCGCCCGCTCCGCCAAGAGCCCGGCGAGATCGACCCGCGCCTCCGGCAGCTCGGACCGGCCGTCCAGGAAGTCGGCCAGCTCGGCCAGATTGCCGGCGCCCAGCACGCGGACCCCCGAGACGACGCCCGCCTCCGGCAGGTTCTCGCGCGGCAGGACGAGCGCCTCGAGCCCCGCCGTGCGCGCCGCCAGTGCCACCGGCAGCGCCCCGCGCACCGGCCGAATCGCGCCCTCCAGTCCCAACTCGCCCAGCACCGCAACCCGGCCCAGCCGTTCGGCCGAGATCTGCTCCGTGGCCGCAAGGATGCCCACCGCGATCGGCAAGTCGAACGCCGAGCCGTCCTTGCGAATGTCGGCCGGGGCGAGGTTCACGGTGATGCGCTTGAGGGGGAAGGTGTAGCCGGTGTTCGCGAGCGCGGCGTACACCCGCTCGCGCCCTTCCTTCACGGCCCCTTGGGGCAGCCCCACCGTGGCGAAGGTGGGAAGACCATTCGCGATGTCGGTCTCGACGTCCACCAGATAGGCGTCGATCCCCAGCACCGCGGCGGAGCGGACCCGAGCCAGCATGGCACCGACGGTACCGCCGAAGGGCCGGCGGAGGGTAGGCAAAGACGCGCGACGGTAGCCCTTCTATTGCGGGCACCCCCTACGGAGTGACGTCGAACGGTTTGTACTTGACGAACGTGACCCGCTAAAACAGCGTCTTGACACTGTGCAGTTTGTTCACTAATGTCGGTTCGCACAGGCTTGGCGCCATTTCCGGCCTTTTCGCGAAATCCCGCCCCGCTTGCGGCCCTGCGAGCAAGGAGGGGCGCATGCCGGTTCCTGATTGTTTTTGGCACGTAGGTCGGCTGTGGCAAGTCGATTTCAACGCCCCCGCCAGATGCTGGGTAATCACCGCCCCAGGTCACCACATTGCGTGGTCCGCCACCGAGCGGCCTATCTGGCCCCACACCCTGCTATCGAGCGCGCCAGTCGAACAGGCTAAGGCCCGCATAGACCAAGCAGGATGTGGTGCTCGTGTGTGCGGCTGCAAAGTGCTGATCTAACGCTTCCGCGCTTTTCTTCCTCGACGACTGTCCCGCTGATGCTGCCTTGAGGGCCCCATCATCGAGGGCCCTTGGGACTGCGTGAGGCTTACGCTGTCTTGCGGCGCCGTGTGCGCCCCCGTGGCAAGGCGAACCGCACGACGGTGAACTCCAACTTGCTAGGGTTATCCGGGTGGGCCGATCATGAGGATGTTGTGCCCCCCGGCCGCTGCGACTTCCAGCGCAACCCGGCCCAGCCGCTCGGCCGAGATCTGCTCCGTGGCCATCGGCAGGTCGAACGCGGAGCCGTCCTTGCGGATGTCGGCCGGGGCGAGGTTCACGGTGATGCGCTTGAGGGGGAAGGTGTAGCCGGTGTTTGCGAGCGCGGCGTACACGCGCTCACGGCCCTCTTTCACCGCGCCCTGCGGCAGCCCGACCGTGGCGAAGGTCGGGAGCCCGTTCGCGATGTCGGTCTCGACGTCCCGCGCCCGCGGGAGTGTCACCCAATCAGCCCACGGCAGGTCTTCTTGTTGCGAGCCCTCAGAACGCCACCCGCGCCGCGAGCCCGGTTGACCGCGTCCCGAACCACGGGGCCACGCTCACGGGTGACGGCGTCCCGGCGTGGCCGTTCCCGATCAGGCGGACGGCGCCGAGCGCCAGCGACGCCGCGCCGATACCGGTGTTCAGGAGGCCCAGCGTGCCACGAGGCCCCGACGTCCCCAGGTTCGACGCGCCGGCGATGATGCCGATCGTTCCTGCGCCCACAGAAGCGATCCCGCCGGCCTGACGCGAGAGCCCAGTGTGAAGGACATTGAGCGTGAACGTCGCGACGTTGGTGGCGACGCTGACGCCGGTCGCCACTTTGTATCCGTCGCTGGCCGGATATACAGCGCCGGCGACGGCGCAGTCTCCCCGCGGCGAGCCACAGCCGTAGGTCGGCTGGATCCGGGTCGCCTCCGCCAGCGTGATGCCGTTCTGCACGAGCCAACGGCCCACCTCCGGGTCGTCCTTGAGCTCCGGAGCGCGCGCGTAGTTGCGCGTCGCCGCAATCCGGAGCACCAGGTCCTCGTGTCCCGTCTGCTCGACCAGGTAGGCAAAGCCGCACCGCGTGCCCCGCCAGTCGATGAAGACGGGCACGTCGCGGTCCGGGAAGTCGGTATTCCGTGGAAAGACGCCCCGGACTTGGTAGGTGTGGAGGATATTCAGGACACGGGCACGGGCCGCTCGCTGGGCGGGCGTCAATCCCGACACGTCCCGGGCGCGCAACTCCCGCTCGACGCTGTCGAAGTGCGCCCGCAGGCGGATCCGTTCGGCCGCGGCGAACGAGATCGGAGCGGGCGCCCGCCACACCCCTGTCGCGAGCGCGCCGGTCAAGACGGTCGTCAGCATCAGAGCCTTGCGCATGGGGACCTCCCGCGACGGCGTACGTGCGGAGCGGAGCGTTGCTCGCAGCCTATGCCGGGGCGTCGCCGCCTGTCAAGCCTGTCGCGTCGGCGCGACGGCGGCCCTGGCCGCGCCCACCGTAGCGGTCATTGCCGATAACGGCCTCACCGCAGCGACACACTCACACCCAGCTGAATCAGGAGTAGGTTCGCCTCGCTCCGGATCGGGCGGATGGTGAAGGAGCCGTCGCTGTTCTGGGTCACGCCGTTCTCGGTGACGTAGCTCGCCACACCGTTGCGCAGCCCCCGGACGCCGAGGTCGAGCGCCGTGTTCGACAGCGACCGTCCAAGAGCGACGCGCACGCCGCCGCCGATCTCGGTCGCCCACGTCAAGTCGTCGTGCAGGGTTTCGGTGAAGTCGCACCCGCAGGCGTCGTCTGGATTGGCGTCGGTCGCGAAGTAGGATAAGCCGCCCGCCCAGAATCCGTACAATTGGACGCGCCCCAGGCGGAGCGCGACCTGCGGGCCCGCACGGAGCGACGTGATGTATGACTCGGTATCGAAGGCCGGCGGGCCTGACCACGAGTCGAAGCCGTGGAACAACACGGAGAGGTCCGCCCGCAGCGCTAGTCCGCCGTGCAGTGCGATCGGGACAGCGCCGTACGCGCCGAAGCCACCTGCGGCTCGCACAAACTGCTGGAACGGACCTCGGCCCAGCCCCAACGCCAGGTTGAGGCCGACCTGCGGCCTCTCCCAGCGCCGCGGCTCGTGGGAGCCGGATTGCGGCGCCGCTGGCCTCATGGCGAGCAGGGCGAGCAACGCACCCGAGGAGAGCGTCCGTCGCCACATCATGGGGGGGTGACGCGAACGGGAACGGCGGAATCCGTCCCTTGGTTGCCGTCTCCGAGTTGTCCCTGGCGATTTGCGCCCCAACAGTACGCTGCACCGGATGCGGTAACCCCACATGTATGGGCCGCCGTGCTGGTGTTGCCTCCCGCTTGGAGCGCGATGAGCGTGTGTCCCCCGCGCACCAGGACCGGCGTTTGGCTGCATGGGAACCCGCCCGGACAGCTTCCTGTGTTCGGATCGACACCGAGTTGGCCGACGCGGCTATCGCCCCAGCAGTACGCGACGCCGTTGATCGTCAGACCGCACGTATGCCATAGTCCGGTCGTGACTGACGCGAACGAGAGGCCACCCGCAACCGGCACCGGCATGGGACTGTCCGTTCCGGCGTTGCCATTGCCGAGCTGACCAAACCCGTTGCGCCCCCAACAGTACGCTTCGCCGCCAGTCGTGATACCGCAGGAATGCCAGAGGCCCGCGCTTACCTGGGTGAAAGAGCGACCGCCTGCTACTGGGAGCGGCGTCCTGCTGCAGAACTGATCCCCCGTGGTGGCGCACGTCTCGGTTGTTGACGTACCCAACTGAAAGTCGGCGTTATTGCCCCAACAGTACGCGACGTTGGTGGTGGTAGCACCGCATGTGTGAGACTCGCCGGCACTCACGTTACGGAACACGAGGCCTCCTTCGACCGGCATCGGTGTCGGGCTACACGGCCAGGTCCCCGTGAAGGTGCCCGGGCAGTTCACCGTCGTGGTATCGCCCAGCTGACCGGTGCCGTTGTATCCCCAACAGTACGCCGTTCCGCCCGCCGTGAGGCCGCACGCATGATCGCCTCCGACGCTCACGGATATGAAGTTCACGCCCCCTTGAACCAACACGGGAGTCGCACTGGTCGTGCCGGCGTGATCGTCACCGAGCTGCCCAAACTCGTTGGGGCCCCAGCAATACGTGGTCCCAACACCCGTGACAGCGCAGGTGACTGCCCTTCCGGCGTCAGCGGCGACAAAGCTCTGACCGCCCGAAACGAGAATTGGGGTGCCGCCCAGCTGGTCCACCACGCCGACCCCCCGGTCGATGGTGCCCCAACAGTACGCTCTGCCGGTGATCTGCGCCGCGCACGAATGCTCGCCGCCGGTAGTCAAGGACGCGACCGTAAACAGGACGTCGAAGGGAGCCGTGCTCGCAGAGTCAAGGCGCGCCGCGCCTAGCCGGAGCGTGAAACCGGTTCCGCCGTGATTGATCGACAAGTCGGCGAAGGTGGCCACGCCATCGACTGCATTTAGGGTTGTGCTGCCGGACAGCGTAGAACCTCTTGGATCCGTCCCGAGCGCGACCGACACGGCATCTGTGGAGCCCGCTAGCCGGTTACCTCTCGCATCTTGAACTTCCACGAGCAACGGGGGCGTCAAGACGGCGTTGACTTCCGCCTGAATGGGTTGGCCCGTGACAGCAAGCTTGGTGGCGACCACTCGGGTGTTCGTCGTGTCGCCACAGGCAGAGAGCGTAAGCCCAAGCAGCAGGCACGCGGAAAGCGTCTCAGCGCAGCGGCGTCGCGGGCTGGGGACTGGGATTGCGACCACTCCGGTTAATGGTGCGGGGTACGACGCCGAGCTGAGCGGGGCGGCCACAGTCGCTACCGCTGACCGAGGACCCGCACGGGGAGGGTCACGTTGTTGAATGACCCGTTACCGAGTTGGCCGCGGTCGCCCGCGCCCCAACAGTACACGACGTTGCCAGACGTGATGCCGCACGTGTGCGCCCCAACGCCGCTGAGCGACACACTCACGGACTGGCCCAGCTGGTTCCCACCCCAACAGTACGCCGAAGCGTCCGCGACGATCCCGCAGGTATGACTGTTATCGGCACTGATGCTCAGGAACGAATGGCCGCCGCTGACCAAGGTGGGAACAGATCGGTCGGTCGTCGAGCCGTCACCCAGCGCTCCGCCGTTGTTCGTACCCCAGCAGTAGGCGTGGTCGTCAGTCGTGACCCCGCAGGCGTAGTTGGCCCCGGGGCTGATCGCCCGCCAAACGAGGTCGCCCGCGATGGGCGCAGGCACGTGGTGGTCCTGGGTCGTTCCGTCCCCCAGATTCCCCGCGGGATTGTACCCCCAGCAGTAACCCCGCCCGTCGAGGGCGACGCCGCAACTGAACCAGGCGCCCGCGCTCACTGACTGGAACTTGATCCCGCCTGCAACGAGCACTGGGATTGCGCTACTCGTCGTCGATCCGTCGCCCAGGGTGCCCAGGGCATTGTTGCCCCAGCAGTAGGCGTCGCCGTCAGAAGTGAGGCCGCAGGTGTGCACAAAGCCCGCGCTCACGGCGGTCCACGTTCGCCCGCCGACGACGAGAACAGGCGTCAGAAATCCAACGTCGGAGGTGAATGAGCCGTTGCCCAATTGGCCGTCGTCTCCCCTGCCGAAGCAGTACGCCGTGCCGCTCGCAATGACTCCGCACGTATGCTCCTGACCTGCGTCCAGCTTCGTGAAGGTCAGTCCACCGGAGACGGGGACAGGGGTGGGTCCCCAGCACCAGGCGTCGCCACTGGTCGTCAGGCCGCAGCTGTGCTCGCCACCAGCAGTGACCGAGACAAAGTCAAGCACTCTCACTGAGATGGCGGCCGTGCCTGCGACCTGGTCGCTTCTCGCAGTGACCGTCACGGTCCCTTCAGCCACGCTGGTCAGGACGCCACTGCCGTCGACCGTCGCGACACTCGGGTTCGAACTGGACCACTCCACCGCGCGATGGTCGAGGGTGCGGCCGCCAGCAGCCATGACCGTGGCGTGCAGAGCAAGCGTCTGGCCGCGGAGGACCGCCGCGCTGGCGGGCGATACCGTCACGGCGGCGACCGGTATCGCCATGACGCCGTAGATGCTGAAGCCGCCGATCGCCGCTGCAACCGCATGGCTTGCGGGGTCGACTTCGGTTTGGCTCAATTCCGTCCAGCCGGCACCAGCCACTTGCCCCATCGTGAGCTCGTCTTCCGGGACGCCCGCCGGCACTCCTGCGGGGTTGTACAGCATCCCCAGCAGCACGGGCGCCGCAAACCGCAGCCCAGCGGGCTGAAACTCGTAGACCGCTCCAGGGACTACTCCTGGGTTGGCGGGATATTGCGTCGTCAGCTGCGAGGTGACGGTCACTGGCTGAGACACGGCACCGGGAGGGAACAGAAGCACCACGGACCCGCCGGCGAACGTGAGCGTGCCGCCGCCGGGGCCGACGGTTGTGCCGGTCGGGCCGGGAGAACCCAAAAAAATGACCGGCCATGTTGGTACCTCCCAACTCAGCCGGTTTCGCAATTTGCTCCCCCTGGGGCATTGGCGAGCCACACGACGTCGCGCCCCAGGGCTCATAGCATCCGAGTTACGTGTCAATTGACAGTACAATTTGAGACGTGTCAAGATGCTACGTTTGGGCATGATCACCTGGGACGATTTCGCCAAGGTCGACATTCGCGTGGGCCGGATCATCGAGGCGGCGGACTTTCCGGCCGCCAGAAAACCCGCTTACCGGCTGCGCATCGACTTCGGGAACGCGCTGGGCGTGAAGACCTCGAGCGCGCAGATCACCAAGTACTACGACAAAGCCGAGCTCGTGGGAATGCTGGTGCTGGCGGTGGTGAACTTCCCACCGCGCCAGATTGCGAACTTTTTCTCCGACGTGCTGACGCTCGGCGTGATGCTGGGTGACGGGGACATCGTGCTGGTGCACCCGGAGCGGGAGGTGCCTCTGGGGAGCCGAATTGGCTAGCGGGCGACCGCTCCCGTAGCCGCCCCGGCCCCGTACCGGTTCTCGACGTACTCCTCGAGAATTTTCAGGAAGTCGACGACGATCGAGTCGCCCTTGAGCGTCACCTTGAGCCGGCCGTCCACATACACCGGGGCCTTGGGCTCCTCGAAGGTGCCCGGGAGCGAGATGCCGATGTCGGCGTGCTTCGACTCCCCCGGGCCGTTCACCACGCACCCCATCACCGCGACGCGCAGCGCTTCCACCCCGGGATAGCGCTCGCGCCACGCGGCCATCTGCTCTTTCAGGTGAGTCTGGATGTCCTCGGCCATCTCCTGGAAGAAGGTCGAGGTGGTGCGGCCGCAGCCGGGGCATGCCGAGACCTGCGGCGTGAAGCTCCGCAGGCCCAGCGACTGGAGCACCTGCTGGGCCACCTGCACCTCTTCGGTCCGGTCCCCGCCCGGCCGCGGCGTGAGGGACACCCGGATCGTGTCGCCGATGCCCTCCTGCAAGAGAATCGACAGACCCGCCGTGCTGGCGATGATTCCCTTTGCGCCCATCCCGGCCTCGGTGAGCCCCAGATGCAGCGGGTAGTCGGAGCGCCGCGCCAGCCGCTGATACACGTCCACCAGATCCTGCACGCCCGACACCTTCGCCGACAGGATGATCTGGTCGTGCGGCAGCCCGGCCTCCTCGGCCAGCTCGGCCGAGCGCATCGCGCTCGCCAGCATCGCCTCGATCATCACCTCGCGGGCGTCGAACGGATCCGGCCGGCGGGCGTTCTCGTCCATCATCTCCGTGAGGAGCTGCTGGTCGAGGCTCCCCCAGTTGACCCCGATGCGGACCGGCTTGCCGTGGCTGAGTGCGACCTCGATGATGGTGCGGAAGTGCTCGTCGCGCCGCTTCGCGCCGACGTTGCCGGGATTGATGCGGTATTTGGCGAGCGCGGCCGCGCACTTCGGGTACTTGGTGAGCAGCAGGTGGCCGTTGTAGTGGAAGTCGCCGATCACCGGGACGGCCACGCGGGACACGATGTCCGGCACCGCCTCGGCCGCCGCCTCGTTGTTGACCGTGACCCGTACCAGCTCGCTGCCCGCGTCGTGCAGCGCGCGCACCTGCGCCGCCGTGGCATCCGCGTCGGCGGTATCGG
>QHTS01000158.1:0-9017 GCA_003220905.1 Gemmatimonadota bacterium
GCCTCGCCTACCCGGCGACCGACGCCAACAAGAAGAAGATCGCCTATGAAGCGGAGCGGATCGCCAAGCAGCGCGCGGCGGAGAAGGGCGCCGCCGAAACCGAGGCGACCCGCATCGCGGAGGTCCACCTCACCTTCACGGTGAAAGTGGGTGAAGAGGACAAGCTGTTCGGCTCGGTCACCGCGAGCGACGTTCAGCGCAAGCTCGAAGAACTCGGGATCCGCGTCGACAAGCGCCGGGTGGACCTCGCCGAGCCGATCCGGGAGTTGGGCGAGTTCCGCGTCGGGATCAAGCTGCATCCGGACGTGCGGCCCGAGATCCAGGTGAGCGTGGTGAAGGAATAGCGGCCGCAGGAGGACGGAACAAACCGGTGACAGGCGCGCTATGACTAGCAGACGGAGCGGGCGCCCGGCGGGGCGTGCGGCGGAGGGGGGGGACGCGTTGGCAGCCCTCCGACTGGTGACGGCCGCGCTCGCCGACCGCAAGGCGTTGGACCCGATGGTGCTCGATCTGCGGGGTCTGACGGCCGCGGCCGACTACTTCGTCATCGTGTCGGGCACGTCGGACGCCCACGTGCGGGGGATGGCGGAGCACCTCATGGAAGCGCTGGCGCCGCGCGGTGTCGTGCCGCATCATGTCGAGGGGCTCACACAGGGTCGATGGGTGCTGTTGGACTACGTAGACTTCGTGGTGCACGTGTTTCATCCGGAATTGCGGGAGTTCTACCAGCTCGAGCGCCTGTGGGGCGACGCACCCGTGCTCGCGGCGGGTGTCCCAGAGAGCGGGTCGAAAGGATGATCGTCATGCGACGCATCGGCCGGATCGCGGCGGCGCTCGCGCTGTTCGGCGCGGCGCCGCTCGCGGCGCAGTACTTCGGGAAGAACCGAGTCCAGTACCAGGCCTTCGATTTCCGGATCATCCAAACCGAGCACTTCGAGATCTACTACTATCCCGCCGAGCGGACGGCGGCGTTGGACGCCGCGCGCATGGCCGAGCGGTGGTACGCCCGCCTGTCCCGCATCCTGCACCACCAGTTCCAAGGCCGGAAGCCGATCATCCTGTACGCGTCGCAGTCCGACTTCCAGCAGACGAACACCAGCGGTGGGGAGGAGGTGCCGGAGGGGGTGGTCGCGTTCACGGAGCCGTTCAAGCACCGGATGGTCATTCCCTTCACGGGGTCCTACGCGGACTTCGAGCATGTGATGGGGCACGAAATGGTGCATCAGTTCCAGTTCGACGTGTTCAGCCGCGGCCGCATTGGTGGCGTCCAAACGTTGGCGAACGTCAACCCACCCCTCTGGTTCATGGAGGGAATGGCGGAATACCTCTCGCTGGGGCCGATCGACAACCACACCGCCATGTGGCTGCGGGACGCCTCGCTGGAAGGCCACCTGCCGACGCTGCAGCAGCTGACCTACGAGGAAGTGTTCCCCTACTACTTCGGGCACGCGATGTGGGCCTTTATCGGGGAGAAATGGGGCGACGAAGCGATCGGGCAGATCCTCCAGGCGTCGGTGTCGGGCGGCGGCGTCGAGGGCAGCTTCAAGCGCACGCTCGGCGTCACGCTCGACGACCTCGTGAGCCAGTGGCGCGACGCGGTGCAGACGACCTATCTCCCGCAGCTCGCCGACCACTACCGCGCCCGGCGGATCGCGCAACCGCTGCTCACCCAGAAGCGCTCCGAAGGCACGCTGCACCTCGCGCCGGCGCTCACCCCGGACGGGCGCCAGATTGCGTACTTCAGCGAGAAGAACTCGTTCTTCGTCGACCTCTATCTCGCCGACGCGGAGACGGGGAAGGTCCTGCGCCGCCTCGTGAAATCGACATTGTCGAGCAACTACGAGAGCCTGCGCTTCATCAACTCCGCGGGCTCGTTCTCGCCCGATGGGCGCTACTTCGCGATCGCGGCCAAGCGCAAGGACCGCGACGACCTCGTGATCCTCGACGTGCAGAAGGACGAAGAGGTCCGCCGCATCCCCCTGCCGCTGAACGGGCTCACCACGCCGTCGTGGTCGCCCGACGGGAAGCAGCTCGTGTTCACCGGATACGACGGGGGCGTCACGGACCTGTTCGTCGTGAACGCCGACGGCTCGAAGCTGCACCGGCTCACGAACGACAAATACGCCGACCTGCAGCCGTCCTGGGGGCCTGACGGGAAGACGATCGCGTTCGCCACCGACCGCGGCCCCGCGACCGACTTCGACACGCTCACGTTCGGCAACCTGCGGATCGCCCTGTTCCACCTCGACAAGGGCACCATCGACGTGCTCGGACACATGGACCAGGGGAAGAATATCAATCCCGCCTGGGCGCCGGACGGCCGCTCGCTGGCGTTCGTGTCCGACCGCAGCGGGATCAGCAACATCTTCCTGTACGACTTCGGCGACGCCAACATTTATCAGCTCACCGACATGTACACGGGCGTCTCAGGTATCACGCCCTACTCGCCGTGCCTCTCCTGGGCGCACGAGGCCGATCGCCTCGCCTTCGCCTACTATGAAGAAGACGAGTACAACGTGTACGCCGTGGACAATCCGCGCTCGCTCAAGCGGAAACCGTACCAGGCCCCCGCCGTGCCCCCGGTGACGTCGCTGCTCGCCGCCGAGCGCCGCGCGCTCGCCGGACCGACGACGGTCGCGGCCGCCGCCGCGGCCGCCGCGCCGGCCGACCCGGGGCCCCGCGCCGGCACGTCGGTGTATCGCTCGCCCACCGGGTTCCGGGCTTCCGGCACCACGCCGCAGACGTCCGACAGCGGCGCGGCGCCGGCCCCCATATCGGTGAAGACCCTCATCGACTCGTCGCCCGCCCTGCCGGACACGAGCGAGTTCACCTTCAAGGCCTATCACACCCGGTTCAGCCCGGACTACGTGGCGCGGCCGACCATCGGCTACGAGCGGGATAACTTCGGCCGCGGCTTCTTCGGCGGCACCGCGATCTCGCTGTCGGACATCCTCGGCAACCACACGTTGGTGTTCTCGGGCGCGGTGAACGGGCGCCTGAGCGAAGCCCAGGTGCTCGCCGCCTACATCAACCAGGCACACCGCCTCAACTGGGCGTTCGGCGGCTCGCAGGATCCGCTATACTTCTACCAGCCGACCCTGTTCCAGTCCGACCCGTCGAACGCGAACAACATCATCGTCACGCAGCAGACCGAGCGGTTCGTCATCCGCGACGTATTCGCGCAGAGTTTCTACCCCTTCAGCCGCTTCACCCGGGTAGAGCTCGGCGGCCATTTCACGAACATCAGCCAAGCGCTGCTACAACAGGCCTTCCTCGTGCGGCGGGCCGACCAGGCCTTGCTGGGCGTCGGAGAGCCGGTGACGGTGAGCGGACCTTCCATCAGTTACTACGGCCCGCAGGTCGCTCTGGTCCACGACAACTCGCTGTTCGGGTGGGTAGGACCGTTCGCGGGGTCCCGCTGGCGCTTCGAGGTATCGCCCACGTTCGGTTCGTGGCGGTTCACCCAGGGGTTGGCCGACTGGCGGCGCTACTTCTTCGCGCGGCCGTTCACCCTCGCCCTGCGGGGCCTGTTCTTCGGCCGCTTCGGGCGGGACGCCGACTTGTTCCCGCAATTCCTCGGGAGCACGCAACTGATCCGCGGCTACACGGCGGGTTCCATCATCAACAACGAGTGTCTCGCCGCGACAACGAGCTGCCCCGAGCTCGACCAGCTCATCGGCTCGCGTCTGGCCGTGGCGAGCGCCGAGCTGCGCTTCCCGCTCACCCGCAGCCTGGTGCTCGGCTTCCTCCCGGTGGGGCTCCCCCCCATCGAGGGCGCCATCTTCTATGATGCGGGGCTCGCGTGGGACTCGAACTCCAAGATCGTGGGGAGTCGCTCCGCCAGCCAAGCCGCCCAGGCCGATGTCTACCGGGCCCCGCTGCGCAGCTGGGGCGGTTCGATCCGGCTGAACTTCCTCGGCTTCGTGGTGTTACGGTTCGACTACACCAAGCCGCTCTCGCGGCCACATGACAATCCCTACTGGACGGTGAGCCTCGGCCCAACGTTCTAACTCCGCATCGCTAAACCACTTGTCATGGCCTCGCCGGTTGCCTATCTTGTCCGGCGAGGCCATTTGCGTACCCGCTACCTCCTCGTCACCAGCCTGGCGCTCTGGGGCTGCCGGTCCAGGGCGCCTGCCGCATCATCGTCGGAACCGCCTGCCAAACAAGCGGTTAGCCGAGCTGCCGGCGGCGCCGCTCGTACCGCCGGGGTCGCCATCCGCATCCCGACAAAGGGGGGGGCGCCCCGGGTGTATCGCCTGCCCACCATGGTGGAGATCCCCACCGCGATTCGCGGCAAGCTCCCTCCGGTCACCCGGGTGATCGGCCTCGACACCGAAGCTGAGTTTCTCTACGTCACCACCGCCACGAAGGACACGAGCGCGAAGAAAAAGGGTCCGCGCGCCAAGAAAGACACGAGCGCCACGACTCCGAAGAGCGACGTCCTTGCGCTCGATCTCGGCAGCGCCCGAGTCGACACCGTGGCCAGCGGGATCGAGCGGGCGACGCTCGGTCCCGACGGCACCCTGTATACCGTCGACGCGAAGCGCCGGGTCGTGACGCTCGCACGGCGGGTGCGGGTCGCCTGGCCGCAGCCCTTGCCAGGCGTGCCGCTGCAGCTGTTCGGCGCCGCCGACCAGCGCCTCGTCGTGGCCGACCCACCGGCGCTCATCACCGCCGCCGCCGATCAACCGCCCACCAGTCGACCACTGCCGGCCGGAAGCGACGTGGCGGCGACCCGCTGGGGCGACCTGGTTGGCGTGGCCGCCGACTCAGGGATCGTCCTCATCGATCCGCTCGGCCGTCGCGAGGCCGCCTTCGTCCCGCTCGCCGACCATCCGCGCGCGCTGGTGTTCTCGCCGTCGGGCCATCGCATTTACGTCGCCCGACGCACGGAGCCCGGCCTGGCGGCGATCGACCGCTACGACCACGAGGAGATCGACGGCATCGCGCTCCCGTTGCCCGCGGCAACCATCCGGCTCGACCCGCTCGGACGCTGGTTGCTGGCCAAGCCGGCGGCGGGAGACTCGGTATTCGTCGTGGACCTCCCGGTGAAACGGCTCGTCGGGACGCTGGCGAGTGCGTGGCGGACGGATCTCCCCGACATTGCCCCGGACGGCGCGCTGCTCGTGCGCCAGGGAGACGACGTGGTGGCGTACCGGCCCGACTCGCTCGCGGCCACGGGCCGCGTGAAGGGAGGCGGGGCGGACCTGTGGATGCTCACCGGGTGGCGGCCCCGCGGCGCGTATCGCGGCGCGTTCGGAGACGCGGGTGCGCAGCCCGACCAGGGTGCGGCGTCCGATACGGCGGGACCCGAGGGACCGATGTACGTGCAAGTATCGACGTCGCAGAACGAGGCCTGGTCGTCGGAGATGGCGCAGCAGCTCACCCGCGCGGGGCTCGCCGCGCGCGTGCTCCAACCCCGCAATCCCGACGACGGCTACCGCGTGGTGCTCGGGCCCTACCCCACACGAGCGCAGGCCGAGGGCATCGGCCGCAAGCTCGGCCGCCCCTTCTGGATCTACCAGCCCACGCCGTGACCGTTCGCCCGCTGCCACGCTCGCGCCTCGACGCGCTGGTGCCGTCGCTGGTCACCGGACAAGCGCTCGTCGCGCTGGTGCCGGCGACGGGGGACTTGAACTGGGCTGCGGGCGCCGCGTGGGACGTCGCCCGGGCCGCTGCGCTCGCCGACCGGCGGATCGCGCTGGTGGATTTGTGGCTGGAGCACCCGACGCTCCACGAAACGGTCGGCCTCGCGCCCACCGAGGGGATCGTGGATGCGTTCGAGTACGATGTGTCGCTCACCAAGGCAGCGCACCAGGTCGACCGTGTGTTCTTCATCGCTGCGGGCACCGTGACGGCGCACGCGGGCGACCTGTTCGCGAATCCCCGCTGGAAGAAGCTGCACGGGGGTTTCCGGGTCGAGAACGCCCTGCTGCTCCTGTATCTCTCCGCGGGCGCGCTCGCCCGGCTCTCGGCGGTCCCGGACGGATTGATCGTGCTGTCGCCCGACGGCTATGAGCCGGAGTCGTCGATCGGCCAGGGGATCACGGCGGTGATGGAGCGCGGCGTGCCGCTGCTGGGCGTGGTGCGCGAGCGCTGGACGCCGGCGGCGGCGCCGGCGCCGGACCCGCGATCGGTCGCGCCCCCGCCGGGGCGCATCTCGGCCTCGGTGCGGCGCCCGTCGCATCGGCTGGCCCGCCCGGTGGTCGTGGCCGCGACGCTGGCAGCGGGCGCGGCCGGCGGCTGGGGGCTGCTCGCCCGCGGGGCGGAGCAGCGCCGGGCGCCTGCTCCCGTCCCGGCGGCGCCGGTGCGGGCGCGACCGGTCGCCGCCGCGCCGGCCCCGCGCGTCGATTCGCTCGCCTGGACCGTGCAGCTCGCTGCATACGCGAGACTCGACAAGGCGCTCGCCCTCGCGGACCGCCTGGCGGCGGACGGCGTCGCCGCCTTCGTGACGCCGGTGGCCTTGGACGATCGCCGCGGCAGCGCGGTGTGGTATCGCGTGCTCGCCGGCGCGTTCCCGACGCGCGACGCCGCCCTGGGTGGCCGCACCGGGATGTGGAAGCAGGGTCTCGCCGCGCGCGGCCAGGGCGATGTGCTGCGCGCTCCGTATTCCTTCTCGCTGAGCGACCGCGCGCCGGCAGTCGGCAGCCTGCGGGCGCGCGGCATTCCGGCGGTCCCGTGGGGCGCCGGTTCGCGTTTGTTGGCGGGCGCGTTCGAGACGCCCGAGCAGGCGAGCCTCCTCGAAGCGCGGCTCAAGCGAGCCGGCGTTCAGGCCACTCTCGTCACCCGGATGGGGACCCCTCGATGAGACTGACCCGGCTCGAGCTGTCGGGCTTCAAGTCGTTCGCGGGCGCGGTCGAGCTGCCGTTCGAGGCGGGCGTCACCGCCATCGTGGGGCCAAACGGCTGCGGAAAGTCCAACATCTCCGATGCCGTTCGCTGGGTCCTGGGCGAGCAGTCGCCGCGTCTGCTCCGCGGCGGCAAGATGGAAGACGTGATCTTCCAGGGCTCGACCGGGCGCCGCCCGGTGAACGTGGCGGAAGTCTCACTCGTATTCGACAACTCGGACGGCACGCTCCCGATCGCGTATCAGGAAGTCCTGGTCACGCGCCGGCTCTCCCGCTCGGGGCAGAGCGAGTACCTGCTCAATCGCTCGGCGGTGCGGCTGCGAGACATCCAGGACCTGCTGCGCGGCACCGGTCTGGGAGCGGACGCCGCCGTGGTGATGGAGGCGAGGATGATCGAGGCGCTGCTCTCCGAGAGGGCGGAAGAGCGGCGCGCCCTGTTCGAAGAGGCGGCCGGGATCGGGCTGTACCGCGATCGCAAGACGAGCACCGAGCGGCGGCTCGAAGAGACGGCGGCGGATCTCGCCCGGCTCGAAGACCTGGTCAGCGAGGTGCAGACGCAGGTGCGGAGCCTGGCGCGCCAGCGCGGCAAGGCGGAGCGCTACGGCAAGATGATCGAGGAGCGCTTCGGCATCGCCCTGACGCTGGTGCGGCGCGAGCTCGAAGACTTCGATCTGACGCTGGGCGGCTTGGGTCAGCGGGCCGAGCAGCTGGCCGCGGCCCTGCCCGGCGAGCGGAACCGGCTGGAAGCAGCGGAGCAGGAACGGGAAACGGGGGTGCAGGCACGACACACCGCCGAGGCGCGTCGCACCGAAGTGGAGCGCCGCCTGGCCGATGCGAAGCTCGAGACGGGGCGACTGGAGGGCGACCTGGCGCTCGCCGCCGAACGGCTGCGCAATGCCGGCCAGCGGCGCGCCACGGCGGCGCAGCGGCGGGAGCAGGAAGACGCGCGTGCCTTGCAGGCGGAGCGCGAGCGGGCCGCGGCCGCCGCCGAGTGCGCGACGGCGGAGCGCGACCTCGCGTCGGTCGGGCAGGAGCTGGCGGGCCGCACGGCACTCGAGCAGGAGGGGCGCGACGGCCTGCTGGCGCGGCGCGCGGCGGTGCGCGAGCTCGAAGAGGACCTGCAGCGGCGGGCGGAGGGTTCCCGAGCGCTCGAGGGCGAGCGGGCGGCGCTCGAGCGGGAGCGGGCGGAGCTGGGCCAACAGCTCGCCGACGCGTCGCAGGAGCGTGCCCGGCGCGCGGAGACCGAGTGGGCGGCGACGGCCCAGGTGGGCACGCGGGCGCAGGAGGCGGCGGCGCGGGCGCGCGCGGCGGGGCAAGCGGCGGCCGGCCTGGAGCAGGCGCGGCGGCGCGTGGCCGAGCTCAAAGAGCAAGAGACGCACGGTCGCACCGCACGGCGCCAGGCCGAGGAGGCACTCGCGCAGGTGACGGCGCGGCGCGACGCCCTCGCCGAGCTCGAGCGCGAGCGTGTGGGGCTCGCCCCCGCGGCCCAGGCGCTCCTGAAGGAGCGGGCGCAGTTCGGCGACGCGGTGATCGGGCCGCTTGCGGACTTCGTGCGCACCAGCCGGCGCGACGCGGTGCTCGCGGAGCAGCTCTTGGGCGAGTGGCTGCACGCCGTGCTGGTGCGCGACGCCGCTGCCGTCGAAACGATCCGCCGCTGGCACGAGCAGGCGCAGCCCGGTCCGCTGGTGCTCCTGCCGAGCGTGCCCGGACCGCGCCTCGCGGCGGACGGGCATCCCCTCAAGGACGACCTGCGCGTGGACGGCCCGGCGGCCGCGTGGGTGCGCGCGCTCCTCGCGGGCAACGAAGTCCTGGACGGCGGGCCCGGGCGCGCGCTGCGACGGGCCAACGGTGCAGTGTTCCTGGCCGGAACCACCGCCGGGGGTCCCCTCGAGCGGCGCGCCGAGCTCGAAGCGCTCACGCAGGAGGTCCGAGAGGCGGAGGCGCGCCGGGGCAGCGCCGCCACGACTCTGGAGCGAACGCTCGCCGAGCTCGCCGCGGCCGAGGCGGCCTTCGCCGCGGCGGGTGAATCGGCGGAGCGCGCCCGCCAGCAGGAGCTCGAAGCTGGCGCGTTGAAGGACGACGCCGAGCGTGCCGCCGCCCACGCCCAGCGCGAGGCAACCGAGGCGACGGCGCAGGTCGAGCGGTTGTCGACGCGCTTCGCGGAAGT
>QHTS01000158.1:9091-10951 GCA_003220905.1 Gemmatimonadota bacterium
CGCAAGTCGACGCGCGGCTCGGCGGCGCCCGCGAACGAGCCGGCCGCGCCGCCGCCGAGGCCGAGCAAGCGCGCCGCCAGTCAGCGACGCTCGCCGAAGAGATGAGCACGCTCGAGCACGAGACAGCGACGCTCACGGCGCAGCGGACCCAGTGGGAGGCCCAGCTCAAGGAGCGCCGCCTCGCGCTCGTGGCGCTGGAGGCCGCCGCCGGGGAGGCCGGCGTTCAGGTCGAGGCGGCGGATGCCCGGGTCGCCCGGACGGACGCAGCGCTCGAGGACGCGCGCAAGGCGCTGGACGCCCGCGGCGCGGACGAGCACAAACTCGAGCTCGAGCGCACGGAGATCGTCGGCCGCCGGCGCGGGCTCGTCGCGCGGGTGGAGGCGGAATGGCGCAAACCCCTCGATCGGCTGCTCGCCGAGGCGCCCGCCGTCGCCGGCGACCTCGAGTGGCTACGCCAGGAGGACGAGCGGTTGCGGGCGGCGATCGACGCCGTCGGCCCGGTCAACGCCCTCGCGGTGGACGAGCATGGAGAAGAGGTCAAGCGCCTCGAGTTCCTGATGACGCAGCGGGATGACCTCGTGGCCGCGCGGCAGTCGCTCCAGCAGGCCGCACGCGAGATCGACCAGACCGCGAAGGCGATGTTCCTCGACTCGTTCGGCAAGGTGCGGGAGAACTTCCGCACGGTGTTCCAGACGCTGTTCGGCGGCGGCGAATGCGACGTGCGGCTCGCCAACGAGGACGAGCCCCTCGAGAGCGAGATCGAGATCCACGCGGCGCCGCGCGGCAAGCGCACGCAGCGGATCCATCTGCTCTCGTCCGGCGAGCGCACGCTCGTCGCCGTGTCGCTCCTGTTCGCGATCTTCCTCACCAAGCCGAGTCCCTTCTGTCTGCTCGACGAGGTGGACGCGCCCCTCGACGACGCCAACGTGGGCCGCTACGTGCGCCTGCTCGCGGAGTTCAAGGACCTGACGCAGTTCATCGTCATCACCCACAACCCGCGCACCATGCAGGCCGCCGACGCCGTCTACGGGGTCACCATGCAGGAGCCCGGCGTGTCGACCATCGTCGGGGTGCGACTCGGTCAGATGGAGCCGGTCTGAGTGGACCTGGTCACCGTGGGCACCGGGACGGTCGCGCCGTCGGCCACCCGGACGTCGGCGTGCCACTGGGTGAGTCGGGGGAGCCTCAAGATCCTGCTCGACTGCGGCGCCGGGGCGCTGCACCGCCTCGCGCAATTCGGCCTGCCGTGGCATCAGGTCACCCACGTGATCCTGTCGCACTTCCACCCGGACCATTGGGGCGAGCTGCCGATGCTGGTGTACGCCCTCAAGTACACCACTGTGCCGCCGCGCCAGGAATCTCTCGTGATCCTCGGCCCCCGCGGCGTGGTCCGCCTCGTGAAGCAGCTGGCCGAGGGATACGGGGCGTGGCTGCTCGACCCCGGCTTCCCGATCGGCATCCTGGACGTGCAGAACGGCGAGCCGTTCCCGCTCGATGCCGAGGTCAGCCTCGAGACCTTCCCGGTGCCCCACACGCCCGAGAGCGTGGCGCTCTCCTTGACCGCGCCCGAGGGGCGGCTGGTCTACACGGGGGATACGGGGCCCTCGAGCGAGCTGGCCCGCTGGGCCGCCGGTGCCGACCTGCTGCTCGCGGAGTGCTCGCTCCCCAAGGAGATGGCCGTGGACATCCATCTCACCCCGGAGCAGGCGGGCGAGCTGGCCCGGGATGCCAAGGCGCGGCAGCTCGTCTTGACGCACTTCTATCCGCCGGTTGAAACTTCGGACCCGGCGCGTGCAGCCGGGACGCGGTTCACCGGGCGGGTGACCGCGGCCCGCGACGGCGACCGGTTCACCATCGGAG
>QHTS01000159.1 GCA_003220905.1 Gemmatimonadota bacterium
CCGGCCGTACACGAACGCCGTGTCGTCGAACGTCGTGTACCATTTGAAGTCGTCGTAGATCGAGTGATAGATACCCCCGCCGCCCTCGCCGCCGAAGCCGAGGTTCAGGGTCGCGACCCCGACGTGCTGCAGGAACGGCGTGAAGTCCGAGCCGGACCCGAGCGCATCGATGCGCAGGTCGGCCCGCTGCCGCGCCTCCTGCCGGAGGTCGGTCGAGCTCGCCCCGGCGATGGCGCGGAGCTGGGCCCGCTTCCAGGCGCTGAGCTTGGTCTCCGGATCTTCGATGTCCCGCGCCACGTCGTTGATGAACGCCTCGAGCGAGTGCGAGCCGCCGACGTCCAGGTAGCCCCGGTTGTTGGTGTCGCTGTTCAGGTACGCCACGGCCTTCGCGGCCAACTCGTCGGCGTGGGCCTCCACCCACTCGGTCGAGCCGAGCAGCGCGGGCTCCTCACCGTCCCACGCCGCGTAGATGATGGTGCGGCGCGGCTTCCAGCCCTGCTTGAGCAGCTGACCGTAGGCGCGTGCCTCTTCGAGCAAGGGCACCAGACCCGAAATCGGGTCCTCGGCGCCGTTCACCCAGGCGTCGTGATGGTTGCCGCGGATCACCCACTCGTCCGGCGCGGCGGCGCCGGCAATGCGCGCGATCACGTCGTACAGCGTCTTCAAGCTCCAGTCGGACTTCACGCGGAGGTGCACCTTGGCAGGCCCCGGGCCGACGTGATAGGTGATGCCGAGCCCGCCGCGCCACTCCGCCGGCGCCATGGGCCCGCGCAGGGCCGCGAGCAGCGGCTGCGCGTCGCCGTACGAGATGGGCAGCACGGGGATCTTGGTGATGGTCGGCGCCTCGCTCACCGGCAGCCGCTTCGCGTCCTTGGTGGCTCCCACCCCCGGCGTGAGCGGGTCGCCGGGGTAGAGCGGCATGTCCATCACGCTGCCGCGCTGCACCCCGTCTCTGGGGCGCCATGGACCGCGCGGGTACACGTCGCCCTGCGTGTAGCCGTCGTCCCGGGGGTCCGAGTAGATGATGCACCCCACGGCGCCGTGCTCCGCCGCCACTTTGGGCTTGATGCCGCGCCACGACCCGAAGTAGCGCGCGATCACGATCGCGCCCTTCACCGACACGCCCATCCGCTCGAGCCGCTCATAGTCCGCCGGCACGCCGTAGTTCACGTACACGAGGGGGGCGGTGACGTCGCCGTCGATCGAGTAGGCGTTGTAGGTGGGGAGCTGCTCCGTCTGCTGGCTCGACGTCGGGTCACCCGGCACCGGCGGCTCCTGCAGCTTGGCGCGGAAGGTCGTGGGCGCGACGAGCTCGACGACGCGCTCTTTCGGGGTGGGGAACAGCACGTCGAACGTCTCGATGCGCGCGTCGAGCCCGAAGCTCTTGAACGTGGCGAGGAGCCACTCGGCGTTGTCCTTGTCGTACGGTGAGCCGACGTGGTGCGGGCGGGCCGACAGGCGGCGCATGTACTCGCGCAGCGAGTCGGGCGAGGGGATCGCCCGGAACTTGACCTCCCACTCGCGCTCGGCCTTCGCGGACTCAGCCGTGAAGCCGCGGAGGTCGCCGGTCGGGGCCGGGGCGAGGCCGAGGAGCAGGAGACCGAGACCGCAGGCGGCGATCCGACGGGCGGTGACGCGCATAACGAACGGAACCTCGTGGTAAGGTTGTGGGGGAAGCGGCTCTAGTATTCCAGCTCGTGCCGGGTGTACACCTCACCCCGGCGCACGACCAGCGCGATCTGGCGGACGTTGCGGATGTCGGCGAGCGGATCGGCGTCCAGCACGACCAGGTCGGCCGCGGCGCCTGCGATAACCGTGCCGGTGCTGTCGAGTCCGAGGGCTCGAGCCGCGGTAGCGGTCGCGGCGACGAGCACGTCGCGCGGCGCGAGGCCCGACGCCTGCATCGCCTCGAGCTCCATGAACACCGACGCCCCGTGGAGCGTGAGCGGGTTGCCGGCATCGGTGCCGAGCGCCACGGGAATGCCGGCATCGTGGACCCGTTTGAGGTTCGCCTGCGCCTGGGCGAAAGACCGCGCGGTTCGGGCGGTGCGCTCCTCAAGAGCGGCGGCGCCGGGGCGCCGCGCCGGAGCCACGGTATCCGTCGCGAGCGCCTTGGCGCGGGTCGCGGGATCCACACAGGCCAAGGGCTGTCGCTCGCTCGCGAAGCGCCGGGCGGCCACCTGGCGGTAGCCGTCGGGGACCGTGAGCGTCGGGACGTAGATCGCTCCCTCGCGCCGCGCGAGGGCGACGAACTCGTCGTCCACGGGAGCCGACCAGACCGAGTGCACCAGTACGCGGGCGCCGGCGCGCAGGGCGTCCTTCGCCTCCCACAGCCCCGTCGCGTGCACGATGAGGGGCAGCCCGACCTTGCGAGCTTCGTCACCGGCGGCGTGCACCAGGGCCGACACGCGCGCCGTGTCGGGCGGCTGGGGCGGCATGATGTACCACACCTTGATGGCGGCGGCGCCCCACGTCTTGTGCGCGCGCACCGCCTGACGGACGACAGCCTCGTCCGCCATATAGATGAACTGGCGTTGGTCGGGCAGGTTGAGCCAGAAGTCGATGGTCGAGAGGAGCGATCCGGCCGCCCGGACCCGCGGGGATGTGGTGCTGCGGGACGTCCGCTCCTGGAGCTCGAGGGTCCAGGGGTATCCGCCCACGTCGAAGACCGAGGTGACGCCGCTGCACAAATAGGAGCGGAAGAACCGTTCGGGTCGGGCGTGCAGCTCTGCCTCGACCAACTCGTAGGGGTAGCGATCCCGCAGGTCCAAGGCGTCGGGTCGGCCGTCGACCCAGCCCGTCTGGGAGAAGTGCACGTGAGTGTCGATCAATCCTGGGATGATCCACTTGCCGGTGGCGCTCACGGTGTCGGCGTCGGCCGGCACCGGGCAGGTGGCCCGCGGGCCCGCACACGCGATCCGGCCCTCACGCAGCACGACGACGGCGTTCTGTACCGCCGCCGCGGCGGTGCCGTCCACGAGCGTGGCCCCAACGATCGCGATCGGCGGGGGAACCGCGTCGGGGGTCGGGAATGCGGTCGTCACCGCGACCTTCCATCCTGCGGGCGTCCGGACCAGCACGCGCTCGCTCACGCCGCGCACGCTGCCGCTCGAATCCACCACGCGGTAGCGGTACACGCCGTACGCTACCTCCGGGGTCACGGGTACGATGCGGAAGTGCGTCGCCACGAGCGTGTCCGGCCAGCCGGCGCCGGCTCCCCGGGCGAACTCCTCGTATCCCTGGTGGAGCCCGTCCGGGCCCACGCGGGCGAGCGCCGGAGTCTGGAGATAATGGGAGAGATAGGCGGCGCGATCGCGCGCGTGGATCGCCGCGATGTTGGCGCGGAAGGCGTCGAGCGGCGCGCCCTGACCGGCGAGCGGAGCGGCGAGGAGCAGCAGGCCGAGGGCGGATGCGGCGATCGAACTCGCGGTCAGGCGCATGCGACGACCCTTGGGTGGTGGCTAGTTCAGGACGACGACTACAGGTGCGCAGCGCGGCGCCACCGCTCCGCGATCACGGCGTGTCCGGCGGGCGTGGGGTGGACGCCATCAGCGGCCCAGTATTCCGGCGCGCGTCGCCGCGACAAGTCATCGAACACCGGTTGCAAGGGGACGAACCGTGCCCCGGCGTGCTGCGCGACGCGCGCGGCCGCCGCCCGGCGCGCGTCGAATTCCGGAAACCAGCGGTCATCGACCGCGCCGCAACGCAGCACGAACGGCTCCAGCACCATGACCCGGACCTGCGGTAGCGCCCGTCGCGTCTCCACGAGCAGCGCGGTGTACTGGTTCTCGTAGTCCTCGACCGTGCCGGTGTAGCCGCCGCTCAGCTTGTGCCAGAAGTCGTTCACGCCCACCAGAATGCTGAGCACGTCCGGTTTGAGCGCCAGGGCGTCGACGGTCCAGCGCTGCTCGAGGTCGGGTATCTTGTTGCCGCTCACGCCGCGATTGTAGAACTGCAACGCGCGATCGGGATGTGCCGCGAGCGCAACTGCGGCGACCAACAGCGGGTACCCCGTGCCGAGGCCGCCCGCCACGTTCGCCTCTGCGCTGGTGCGATCGCGTCCGGCGTCGGTGATCGAGTCGCCTTGGAACAGGACGACCGTACCGTCGGCGAGGCGGGCGGGCAGCCGGTCGGCTGTCGCCACGGCAGGCAAGAGTGCGGCGCCGGCGAACGCGCCCGCGGCAGTCACGAACTCGCGCCGGCCGAGCTGATTGGTGAAACAGGGACCCGCGGCGACCGGACGGGTGATGAGACGCATCGGTTGGCACCTCGGGCCAAGGACGAGGTTCTTGGAGCGGATGGTTTTATCAGCTTGGAGGTGAATGTTCAAGGCCCGCCGGAAGCGTCTCCCGGACGTGCGCGGACCTCACCAGCCCTCAGGTGCCTGTGCGAAAGATGAGGCGGAGGACATCCGCCCGCGAGGCGTGCCGCCAGCGGCCGGGTTCGGGAGAACTCAGCCGATCGATCGCGAACACCCGTCGCGGGGGGGCGGGTGACGTGACGCGCAACGTCTCCACCGCGGCTTGGTGCAACAACGGTTTCAAGGGCACGAGCCGTCGGGTGCAGAGCGCGGCTTGACGATCGAGGCGCGACGCGAGAGCCGGTGCGCTCCCTCGGCCCAGGTACGTCGAGAGGTTGTGCTCGTACTCGAGGGCGTGGGCGCGGATCGCCACGGCCGAGGGGTACTGCCAGTCTTCGCTTCGCCCCAGCTCGTCGGCGAGACGACCAGCCTGCTGACCTATGGCGCGCAGAAGTGCGATCAGGTGGCTGCGGGTGGTACGCATACACCGGCGGACGTCGGCAAGCTGTGTGCCGGAGTTCGCGCGAACCGGCGAGGCTGCTTCAGGGCCGCGCCGTCGCGCGCGTGCATCGCGCATGCATGAAGTTTGTCGGGGGATGGTCCGTCGTGCGTGTGGCAGGCACGCCTCGTCCGCGGCACCTGATCATCAATGCAGAGGAGCGAATTGGCCCCGGTGGACTCGAACCACCATTCCCAGATCCAAAGTCTGGTGTCCTGCCGTTGGACGAGGGGCCAGCGGCGTTGCAGCGTCCTAACTTAGCGCATGCCTCGACGGCGCGGCACCCGCATCCAGTCTTGAGCTGAGGCGCTCAGTTTTGGGTTTCCGACACCCGGAACCGAGCTTCTCGCTCGCAGGCGATGTCGCCGGCGACACTCCCTGCCAGTGTAGAGCGCAATGGGAGACGAGGATCCGAGCCGAACCGCGCTATCCGACGCCACGACCGGTGTAGACCCTGCGGGCGCAGCCGTGACTGGGTGGCGCCGCGGCGAGGCTCGAGTCGCCGGCGTTGCGGGCCCACCACAGTTGCGCGGACGGAGGTGGCGTTGTACGGTAGTGCCGAACACCACCCGAGGAGGTGGGGCCGTGAATCAACCAGACGGCCACAAGCGAAGCGAAGCTCTCTCTCGCCTCGGCGAGTGAGCGCTAAGCCCCCGAGGGTCTGCTAGGGCCTCTCGGGGGCTTCTGCTTGTCGGGAGGTCGTTCACGGCCCCAGCTCCACCCCCTGCGTCTGGCCGTGCCGCGTCTGTACGTCGTAGGCGCGGTTCCGCGCGCGGCCATCCGCCACGATCTGCTCGGCGGTGCGGGTCGCCTCGTCCGAGAGCCTCTCGCACGACGCCCCGCGAAGCGCCGTGAGCGCGGCCACCACCTCACGGGCATTGCGCTCGGCGATCGTCCGGTGCCCGGCCTCATGGAGCCGGACGGCCTTCAAGTAGGCCTGCCACGTCTTCAGGAGCTCGGCAGTTGCCGTCGGCGGTGGCTTCCAGCGGGGTAGGGTCACCGAGACGTTGAGCGTGACCTTCACGTCGCGCAGGGCACAGCTGTCTCCGCGCTGCGCCGTGCCGTAGGTCCACTCGAGGCTCCACACGGTCAACGCGTCGTGTGATGTGCCGCTCTCGTCCTTGGGGCCGAGCCGGCTGATCTGATTACGCAGCGCGCCGGCGCTCGAGCCATCGATGTCATAGTACTGCTCGCGGGCGGTGACCGCGGCACGCGGCGCGGTGCGAGCGAGGGCAGCGGAATCCGAAGCGGGGGTGGGCGTGGACGCCGGCTCGGGAGACGACGCGCAGGCGAGCGTGAGCATCACCGCCGCGAGTATGGGTGGCCGCATGTCGGCGCTACGCCAAGGTGATGTCCTGC